>NZ_JFAN01000046.1:0-20488 GCF_006408855.1 Bifidobacterium sp. UTBIF-68
GCCCATCATCTCGTCATAGATGCGCTTGCAATCGGGGCAGACCGGATACTTGGACGGGTCATGCTTGGGCACCCAGACCTTGCCGCACAGCGCCACGACCGGACGTCCGGTGGCGCGGGATTCCGCGATGCGGTCGCGGGAGACGTAATGCGCGAATCGATCGGCGTCGCCGCCATCGTCACGCACCGGTGATTCCTCGACCTGCGGGCGCTCCAATACCGAAGTTCCGGCGCTTTGATCGGGATTGCGCAATGGTTCGGCGTCATCAACGAACATACCGGCAAAAGCCATGATGCACTTCCTTACTGTTGTACGATGCAAGATTCGACCGGCTTCCATCATAGATTCCCTTTGTTCCCTGCGGAAACCCGTAGCGCGTAATCGCGAGGTGTCCGCATACGTCAGACGATGTAGTCTAGAAGTCATGACTATCGCAGTATGCCCCGGCTCGTTCGACCCCGTAACCGCCGGCCACTTGGATGTAATCGAGCGCTCGGCGCGGTTCTTCGACGAGGTGCACGTGGTGGTGGCCGTCAACGCCGCGAAAACACCGATGTTTTCCGAAGCCATCAGAGTCGACGTGATCCGGCGCGCCTTGGCTGAGGCCGGCTGCACGAACGTGGTCGTATCCTCCACGGAAGGATTGATCACCGACTATTGCAAGAAGGTCGGCGCGACCGTCATCGTCAAGGGACTGCGCCAGAACGGCGACTACGAGGCCGAGCTCGGCATGGCCTTGGTCAACCGCAAGCTCGCCGGAGTGGAGACGTTGTTCCTGCCGGCCGACCCGATTCTTGAACATATATCCAGCTCCATTGTCAAGGACGTGGCTCGCCATGGTGGAGATGTGACCGGCATGGTGCCCGATTGCGTCGTTCCCCTGCTCGCCGACGCCTTGACGCAGGAAAGCCGGAAGACACTGACGAAGGAAAGCCAGAAAGCACTGACGAAGGAAAGCCAGAAGAAGGACTGATGATGAGCGACGACCACCCTACGGGATACATCGATCTGACCAAGCCGGAGCCGAATCAGGGCTTTGGCGCCGGTGCCGCAGCCGGCAATACGAGCGCGGCCAGCGAACCGCCCGCCGTGCCGGTCAACGCGCTGGGACACGCAGCTGCAGCGACCGATGCAACAGGTACAGCCGCTGCGGCATCCGGCAATAACACTGCGGACAATGGCGCTCCCCACGCCCCCGATTTCGTGCTGGCATCCACCGAGGAAGCCTCGACGGTCATGCCTTCGGCAGATTCGCGCGCGCCGCACACCGACCATCCCGAAACGGCAACCCCGGCGGCCCCGGCGTCGCAGCCGAACTCCTCGAACGCCGCGAGCACTGCGAACGCCAACGGAGGCAGGCCTCGAGGATTCAACATGGACGCGCTTCCCGATCTGCGCGAGAACGCGGAATCCGATCCGGCGACCGAGAAAAGCCGCGCGGAATTCACCACCGTGTATGACGTGATCGATGAATTGGACGCCATGCTCGCCGAAGCCAAGACCAGCATCTTCACCCCCGGCATGGTGCGCGTGGACCGCGATGAATTCACCGCGCAGCTCGATGAGTTGAAGAAACTGCTGCCGGTGCAGCTGGAGCGCGCGTCCGCTTTGATGCGCGAGGCCGAGCGTCGTCTGGAATCCGCGCAATCTCAGGCCAACGCGGTGGTGGCATCGGCGCAAAGCCGGGCCGCCGACATGATCAAAGACGCCAACGAGCAGGCGCAGTTCCTCGCCGGTCAGGAGAACGTGACGGAGCTGGCGCGACAGAAGGCCCGCATGATTCTCGAGCAGGCGCAGAACAAGTCCGACCATCTCACCCAAGGCGCGGACCAGTACTGCATCACGGTGATGGAAGGCCTGTCCCAGCAGCTCACCAAGCTCAACCACGACGTTCAGGCGGGGCTGAACGTGCTGCACGAACGGCAGCAGGCCGCGGCCGAGGACATGCCGAACATCACGCTGAACGATTATCCTGAGGCACAGTAACCCGCGCTCGGGCCGCGCGCGACCAAGGCGCGGCGCATGGCGAGCGCACAGCATCAATAGCATCAAAAAACAAGGCAGAAAGACCAGATTATGGCACGAGTAGAGCATTCCCCCTGGGCGATTCCGGTGGCGCAGATCGCATCACGCGCGGGTCAGTCCAAAACAATCGACGCCGATTTCCCGGCCCCGAGCGGCATCGGCGACGACATCGTCGGCATCAAGGAAGGCACGCCGGTGCACGTGCGCGGACAGTTCGATTCAATCGTGGACGGACTAATCTTCACGGGTCGCCTCGTGGCGCCGTTCGTCAGCGAATGCACGCGGTGCCTGAAGCCTATCGACAAGGATTGGCCGGTCGACGTCACCGTGTTCTTCCCGTACGAGTCCGCGGCGCATGACACCGTGCGCGGCGGCAAGGGCGAGGAAGTGGAGATCATCGCGGGCGAGGACGAGTCCGAAGACACCTATCCGCTGCTGGAGAACGGCGCATTCGCGGACATCGAGGCGCTGATCCGCGACACGCTGGTGGAATCGCTGCCGCTGCAGCCGCTGTGCAAGCCGGATTGCAAAGGCCTGTGCTCCCAGTGCGGCGCGGACCTGAACGAGGAGCCGGACCATCATCACGACGTCGCAGACATCCGCTTCGCCGGTCTGGAGGCGCTCAAAGCGCAGCTTGAAGCCGAACAAGGCAAGTGACAGGAGCGTCCGAGAGGGCATGTCGGAGCCCGCAGAAGTTGCGTGTCTCGCGTTTGTACGAGCCATGCGTTAAGATAACGGACGCTTAAGCTCAATTGTTCGAACGAAATAGAGGATACTCAAATGGCACTGCCTAAGTACAAGACCTCTCGCGCCAACACGCATTCGCGTCGCGCGAACTGGAAGGCTACCGCTGCCCAGACCGTGAGCTGCCCGAACTGTGGCGCTCCGGCCCTGCCGCACATGGCCTGCCCGAGCTGCGGTAACTACCGCGGCCGCACCTACCGCGCCGCCATCCGTTCCGCCCACACCAAGTGAGCGTAACGACAACGGCATGATGAAGGCCCTGCCATCGACGGGTGGCGGGGCCTTCGCATATCGGGCGTTGCCCGGAGAGACGTTACCCTAAGAGACGCTTCCCTAAGAGCACGCCCGAAGAACACATCAACACGAGCACACACCAACGCACAGGCAAGTCGTGGCCTTTCGGCGACGCCGTCACCCGGCAATCCTCGGCAGCCCACGACCGACCTGCATCAGCCATCCATCATCACCGCATTGCGAAGGATCATCAATCATCATGACTGAATCATCAGCCGGACAATACGACGAGCAGCGCACCGACCGCACAGTGCGCGTCAGCCGAACCAACACAGACGCCACACCGGCGAGCGAGCTGCTCCAGGCGCTCGGCACCACCATCAGCCCCGATCTGCTGGTGCAAGCGCTCACCCACCGCTCCTTCTCCCACGAGCATCCGGGCGCGCTCAACTACGAACGCCTCGAGTTCCTCGGCGACGCGGTGCTTGAGCTCATCTCCACCGAAACCCTGTTCACGCTCCATCCGGACATGAGCGAAGGGCAGCTCGCCAAAATGCGAGCCAAGGCCGTTTCGGAAGAGGCACTGAGCTCCATCGCCCGCACCAAACTCAAGGTGAGTCCGTACATCCTGCTCGGACACGGCGAAGCCGAGCAGGGCGGCGCGGAGAAGAGCTCCATCCTGTGCGACATCGTGGAATCGCTGATCGGCGCCACTTTCCTGGAGCACGGCATCGACGAAGCGCGCAAGGTGGTGCACCACCTGATCGACGACACGCTCGCCGAAGTGGCCACCGAAGGGCCGGCGCTCGACTGGAAGACATCGCTCACCGTCAAGGCGCACGACATGGGCAAGGATGAACCGGTCTACCACATGGAGGTCACCGGCCCGGAATATGCGCAGGTCTTCACCGCGCGCGTGAGCCTGGGCGACAGCGACCGGATCATCGGCATCGGCAAGGGCAGCAGCAAGCGCAAGGCGCAGCTGGCCGCCGCCGAAGCCGGATGGAAGGCGCTGGAAGCCGCATTGCAGGCCAAGAACGCCAAGAAGCCCAAGAAGCGGACGAAATAGCGGACCGACTAGGTGCGCTGTCTGCTTTGTGAATAGACTGATACCACAACATGAGCAGCGAGCCGCATGCCGAGCCACAAGCCCAGAGCAGCGGACGGAATGGTATGCGCGTCGCCCCGGCAACACTAGCAGCCGGATGGTGCAGCGCGATACATGATGAGGTGAGAGGAATCATGGCTTTACCCACGCCTTTGCAGGCCTTCAGCGGTGTGCCCAAAACCACTGCGGCCGTAGACAAGCAGACCATCGTAGACGGCGAGAAGATGACCGGCGCCCAAGCGCTGGTGCGCTCGCTGGAGGATCTGGGCGTCACCGACGTCTTCGGCATCCCTGGCGGCGCTATCCTGCCGGTCTACCATCAGATCAACGATGACACGAAGTTCCGTTTCGTGCTGATGCGCCACGAGCAGGCCGCCGGCCATGCCGCCGAAGGCTATGCGCTGGCCACCGGCAAGGTGGGCGTGTGCATCGTGACGTCCGGCCCGGGTGCCACGAACGTGGTCACCGCCATCGCGGACGCAAACATGGATTCGGTGCCGATGGTGGTCATCACCGGTCAGGTGGGCGTGCAGGCCATCGGTACGGACGCCTTCCAGGAGGCGGATATCGTGGGCATCACCTACCCGGTGTCCAAGCACTCCTTCCTGGTGACCCGCGCTCAGGATATCCCGCGCGTGCTCACCGAGGCGTATCACATCGCCAGCACCGGCCGCCCCGGTCCTGTGGTCGTGGACCTGACCAAGACCGCGCAGACTGGTGAGATGTACTACTCCTGGCCGCAGCGCATGATTCTGCCCGGCTACAATCCCACGACCAAGGCGCACGGCCGTGTGCTGTCCGACGCCGCGAAACTGTTCTCCAAGTCCTATCGTCCGGTGCTCTATGTGGGCGGCGGCGCCGCTCGCTCCAACGCCGGCGCCCAGGTCAAGAAGCTGGCCGATCTAACCGGTGCCCCTGTGGTGACCACTCTGCCCGCACGCGGCATCATTCCGGACAGTGATCCGAAGAACCTGGGCATGCTGGGCATGCACGGCACGATCGCCGCCACCGGTGCCGTTCAGCGCGCCGATCTGCTGGTGGCTATCGGCGCCCGCTTCGACGACCGCGTGACCGGCAAGCTGGACGCTTTCGCGCCCACCGCCCGTGTGATCCATATCGACATCGACCCGGCCGAGATCGGCAAGAACCGTCAGCCAGACGTGCCGATCGTGGGCGACGTGGCCACGGTGTTGGACGATCTGATTCCGGAGATCGAGCGTACGCAGGCCATTGTCGGCAAGCCGAATCTGGCTCCGTGGTGGCAGGCGATCGACGGCTGGCGCAACGCGTACCCGATGACGTGGGATGAACCGACCGACGGTTCGCTGGCCCCGCAATGGGTGATCAAGAAGCTGTCCGATCTGGCCGACCCGTCCACAATCTGGGTCACCGGTGTGGGACAGCATCAGATGTGGGCATCCCAGTTCATCGATTTCAAGAATCCGCACTCCTGGCTGTCTTCCGGCGGCCTCGGCACGATGGGCTATGGCCTGCCGGCCGCAATCGGTGCTTCCGTGGGTTCCGCGCGCGAATTCGACGGAAAGAAGCCGGTGTGGCTGATTGATGGCGATGGCTCCTTCCAGATGACTTCGGAGGAACTGGCCGCCGCGTTCCTTGACCATGCCCCGGTCAAGATCGCCATCCTCAACAATTCCGTGTACGGCATGGTGCGTCAGTGGCAGACGCTGTTCTACCAGCACCACTATTCGCAGACCAACCTCAAGGACGGCGAGGCGCACGGCGTGGACGGCGAGACCGCGCTGGCTGACGGCAATGCGCCGCTGGAGGTGCCGGACTTCATCAAGCTGGCCGAGGCATACGGTTGCGTCGGCATCCGCGCGTTCACTGAAGAAGAGGCCATCGAGGCGATCAAGAAGGCCAACGAGATTAACGACCGTCCGGTGCTTGTCGACTTCCGCGTCTGGAAGGATGCGATGGTCTGGCCGATGGTCGCCGCTGGCGCATCGAATGATGAAGTGACGTATAAGCCCGGCATCAAGCCGCTGATCGGCGGCACGCCGGCCCCGGGAACAGGAGCGGTGGATTCCGCTGATTCTGCTGGGTCCGCTGATTCCATTGATTCCGCGGTGAACGAGCACTGAGGGGAGAAGATTGACGATGGCTATGTATCCTGCATCGCAGCCCGGTTCCGAGCGTCATACGCTGTCCGTGCTGGTGGAGAACCGTCCTGGCGTGCTGGCCCGTATCGCAGGCCTGTTCGCGCGCCGTGCGTTCAACATCAACTCGCTGTCCGTCTCCCCCACCGAGCGTCCCGACATTTCCCGCGTCACCGTGACTGCCGACGTGGAGGCGGTGCCGCTGGAGCAGATCATCAAGCAGCTCAACAAGCTGCTGCATGTGCTCAAGATCGTGGAGCTTGACCCGAATTCCACCGTGGAACGCGAGTTGGTGCTCATCAAGGTGGCCGCCGACGAGTCCAACCGTTCCGACGTGCTGGAGATCGTGCGTCTGTTCCGCGTGCGCGTGGTGGATGTGAACCCTGAGTCGCTGACCATCGAAGCCACCGGTGCCGAGGGCAAGATCGACGCGCTGCTCGGCCTGCTGGAGCATTACGGCGTCATCGAGCTGGTGCGCTCCGGCGCGGTGGCCGTGACCCGCGGCCCGCGTGCGCTGGCCGAGAAGGTTGTCGGCTCCGAAGTCACCGGACGCTGATTGCCTCACATAACAACGAAGGGGGAATGCACTTATAGTGCATTCCCCCTTCGTTGTTCTTGGCGACATCATTCCGCCGACACAACCTCAATCGTTGCTTTCATAATGACAGCACGTCATGCTAGCATTATGAAAGCAACGAGGAGGTGCGACATGGCAACACTGACTATCCGAAAGATACCCGACGAACAAATTCAACAGCTCAAGGAAGTGGCTGAAAAGAACAACCGCTCCATGGAATCTCAGGTACGGTCCATTCTCGAAGAATGGTTGGCCGGCACGGTGTCGCGTGAAATCACGCGAAAGACCAATTTCTATGATGAAATCCGCGAATTCATGAAAAGCATGGATTTTGAAGGACTCGACGAAGGTGAGCTCCTGCTACCCAAGCGAGATCCCGCTGATTCCCGACCACCAGTATCTTTTGAAGAGGAATAATCCGTGATCATTCTGGACACCAACGTCATCAGTGAAATTGTCAAGAAGCAACCAGACGAGCACGTTGCCAATTGGCTGAGGAACCAAGATGCCAGCAACTTGGCGACCACCACTATCACCGTTGCCGAGTTGCTGGCCGGAATACGCCGTATGCCTGAAGGTAAACGACAGAAATACACAGATGCAACCGTCAAGCTGGCGCTTATGACATTAGAGGACAGGACGTTTGCATTTGATACCGAGGCAGCCTCAGATTATGCCCGTATCCTTGTCGAACGCGAGCACAGGGGCAAACCTACTAGTATTCAAGACGCCATGATCGCGGCGACTGCCTGTTCCTGGGGAGCCGCCGTGGCTACGCGCAACATCAAGGACTTCGAAGGCACCGACGTGGAATTGATCAATCCATGGGAGTGCGCATAGTCAGCGTGCATGAGGCCATCCACCACGCGGTGGCCCCGGCAGCAAACGTACCGAGGCCTAGTATCCCGCGTCATTAATTCGTTGAAGAAATTGGAGGCTCCCCTTGTCAGGGGAGCTGGCCTGCGAAGCGGGACTGAGGGGTAGTGAATTAATCAACGAACTTACGGCGAGGCCCAGTGAGCGTTGCAGTTGCTTCCGCTACTCCAACTGCCACTACTCCAACTGCCACTACTCAAGTTGCTCCGACAGCTCCATCCACTCGGCGGTGAGATCATCGGACTCGGCGTTGATGGCGGTCAGCTGCCCGTTGAGCTTGTTGAGGCCTTCATAGTCGGCCGGGTCGTGGGCGGCCATCTGCTGCTCGAGATCGGCCTTCTGGCCCTCCAGCTTCGCCAGCTTGCGTTCGATGGCCTTCACGCGCTTCGACGCCTCATGGAACGCCTTACCGGTGAGCTTCGCCTCAGCGGCGGATTCCCCGGCGTCGCCGTCGGCCTTGCCGTCGTTCGAAGTCTGGATGCCGGAACCCGAGCCTCCCTGAGCGGAGGCGGCGGCACCTTTGGCTCCCCGCTTGGACGAACTGCCACCCGTTCCGGCGAATCCGGGATTGTCCGCAGGCAATCCCTTGCCGTTCTTGATGTCCTCGACCATGTCGAGGTAATCCTGCACGCCACCAGGCAGATGACGCACCTTGCCGCCGATCAGCGCGAACTGCTGATCGGTGACACGCTCAAGCAGGTACCGGTCGTGGGAGACGACGATCAACGTGCCCGGCCAGGTGTCGAGCAGGTCCTCCATCACCGCGAGCATATCGGTGTCCAAGTCGTTGCCGGGCTCATCCATGATGAGCACATTCGGCTCGTCGAGGAGGATCAGCAGCAGCTGCATGCGGCGCTTCTGACCGCCGGACAGGTCGGCGATAGGCGTCATCAGCTGGGCGGACTCGAAGCCCAGACGCTCCATCAGCTGCCCCGGCGTGACTTCCTTGCCGTCCACGATGTAGCTCGGCTTATAGCGGGACAGCACTTCCTTGATCTTGTATTTGCCGAGCTTCTCCAGCTCGTCAAGTCGCTGCGAGAGTACGGCGAACTTCACGGTCTTGCCGATGTTCACATGGCCCGCGGTCGGGGTGAGCGTACCGTCGATGAGCTTCAGCAGCGTGGATTTGCCAGCACCGTTGGCGCCGACGATGCCGAAACGGTCGCCCGGACCAATCAGCCAGGTCACATCGTCGAGAATCTCGCGGCCGGACACGGTGACCTTGCGGGCCGCGGACGTGGAACCTTCCGCATCGGCAGCCGTCTGGTCGTCCACGCCGATGGTTTCGCCGCCGGTGTTCATGCGGCGGACCTCGCGATCATCGGACAGCTGCGGATTGCCTGCGCCTTCGGTTTCGGCTTTCCTGCGCGCCTCCTCGGCGGCGGCCACAGCCTCGGGCACACCGGCGTCCACCAGACGAGGATCGGTCATATCGGTGACCGCCACTTCGACCGAGCCGTGCAGCTGCGGCTCGGCGTACATGGCATTGACCACGTCCACCCGCGAGGCGGAGTCGGCGAGCGCCATCGCATCCGGGTCGATTGCGTCGGCTGCCGACACCTGCCCCTGCACATGTTCGAAGATCTGGGTCACATCGATGAGATCCACCACCTGCTTGCCGAGCCGGGAGGTGGCCATCTGCTTCAATTCCAAGGTATTGCGCATCGGCGGCACGTCGGCGATAAGCTCGCGAGCGGCCTTGACATGGAACTTCTGCTTGGTGGAGCGGGCGCGGGCGCCACGGGACAGCCATGCGAGCTCCTTGCGGGCCAGATTGCGTCGCTTCGTCTCGCGCACGTCTGCCTGACGGTCACGCTCGACACGCTGCAGCATGTATGCGGAGTAGCCGCCTTCGAACGGCTCGATCACGCCATCGTGAACCTCCCACATCGATTCGCAGACCTCGTCCAGGAACCATCGGTCGTGGGTGACGAGCAGCAGCGCGCCCTGGCCCCGCGACCAACGGTTCTTCAGATGCTCGGCCAGCCAATGGATGGTGACCACGTCCAGATGGTTGGTGGGCTCGTCGAGCGCGAGGATGTCCCAATCCTTGAGCAGCAGGCGTGCGAGATCGGCGCGGCGGCGCTGGCCACCGGAGAGCGAACCGATCTTCGCGTCCAGGCTCATGCCGCCGAGCAGCGCCTCGACGATTTCGCGGGAGGTGTTGTCGGACGCCCATTCGTAATCCGCGCGCCCCTCAAGCGCCGCTTCGCGGATGGTGGCATCGTCATCAAGAGGGTCACGCTGGTCGAGCATGCCGAAGGTAAGACCGCCACGCTTGGTCACGCGGCCGGAATCCGGCTCCTGCGTGCCGCGGAACAGATGAAGCAGTGTGGATTTGCCATCGCCGTTGCGGCCTACGATGCCGATGCGATCGCCCTCGAACACACCCTGCGTCACATCGGTGAAGATGGTCTTGGTGGCGAAGGCGAGCGAAACGTGTTCCAATCCAATATCGTAAGTCGGCATGATTCACCAATGTAGCGTCATGCTTACCCAGCCGCAGGCACACAGTTGCGGTAGCGGTGGCGCGGCGTTGACGTTAACGGCACCGACGCCATCACCACGCTTCCCACCACCCACCGACCGCCCACCATGTAGGGAATTTCCCACCGTGTAGGGAGCCGGAATCCCCTCATTACCTGCAAATGGCGGAAAATGGCCATTCCTGTTCCCTACACGATGGGGGAATCCCTACATGATGGGGATAGCTAGCGCCTATTGGGCGCACTTATTACGCCTGCGCGGCGCCTAACGTCTGCGCGTAGGCGTTGCAGCGGGCGGCGAACCCGGAGAAGACCTGCTCGGCCAGTGGCAGCAACAGCGGATCGTATTGCGCGAACTGTTCGCGCAGCTGGGTCTTCGAGCCGCCGGCGGCCTTCAGATCCTTGACCATGCTCGGCTCCTCAAGCCATTCGTCCAGCAACGAACCGCATACCTCAAGATGGAATTGAAGTCCCAACGCCGACCCGAAGCGGAACGCCTGCACCTTGGTGCCGGTCGACCGGGCGAGCAAATCAGCTCCTTCAGGCAGCCCCACCACGTCGTTATGCCAATGCAGCACATTCATCTGCTTGTCCCACATGGAGAAATAGTCGTGTTTCTCCATGCGCTTGATCGGGGCGAAGCCGATTTCAGGCGCATCGCCCTTGCGCAACTGCGCGCCCAGAGCCGTGGCGATGATCTGATGTCCCAAACACACGCCCAGCACCGGCTTGCCCACGGACACCGCCGCCTTCGCCAGCTTGGCCTCGGCCTTCAAGCCTGGGTAGTTGTCGTAATCCAATGCCCCCATCGGGCCGCCCATGATCACCACGCCGGCGAGTTCCTTGAAATCGGGGAGGTCGGGCTTCTTCTGTTTGGCGATGTTCACAGTCACCGCCTGGATACCAAGATCCTCAAGGTTGGACAGAATACGTCCGGGGCGTTCCCACGGAACATGTTGCATAATGAGCACTTTTGGTGTGACCATGCCACCTATTGTGGCATGAGGTACGACCGTGCATGTTACGTAGTCGTGGCGCGGCAGCCGATTGCATGCCGAGACGTCGAGGCGGGTGCCGCGCAACTCCTCGCCCATCGAGGGCTGCCGCGGGTTATCGCGAAACGTTACGCATCCTCCCCGTTTTACCTTTAACTCCGCTCCCCGCGCGCTTCACTCCGCACACCCAGTAACGTTCACCCCGTACTCCGCACCCCGCACGTTGCTCCCCGTACTCCGCACCGCTTCACCCCACACTCCTCACCCCGCCCCGCGCCCGCGCCACGCACGCTTCACCCCGCGCCGCGCCCGCACCCCGCACGTTGCACCCCGTACTCCGCACCGCTTCACCCCACACGCACCGCATCATCGCTTCATGTCTGGCTTGTTCCCTACGCTTGAGGGCTATGGGAAACAGCCAAGAACCGCAGGATTTCAGCAATTCCGTCATGCCTTCCAGCCTGACGCCCGTACACGTGGCCAAAGCCGCCGAAGCGCTGAGCTTGTACGACACCGCCTCTCATCAGGTCAGTCGTTTCGTGCCGCTCAAACCCGGCAAGGTGGGCATCTACGTGTGCGGCGCGACCGTGCAGTCTTCGCCGCATATCGGACACATCCGCGCGGCCGTGGCGTTCGACGTGATCCGCCGCTGGTTCCTCAAGCTCGGCTATCAGGTCACGTTCGTCCGCAATGTGACCGATATCGACGACAAGATTCTTGACAAGGCCGCTGCAGCCGGCCAGCGCTGGTGGGCCCGTGCATACTATTACGAGCGCGAATTCACCCAGGCATATAACACACTGGGCGTGCTGCCGCCCACCGTGGAGCCTCGGGCCACCGGTCACATGTCGGACATGATCGACATGATCCAGCGCATCATCGACAACGGTCACGGCTACGTGGTGCTGGACGAGAACGGCAAGCCCACCGGCAACGTGTACTTCGACGTGGCGTCGTGGCCGCATTACGGCGAGCTGACCCATCAGAAGCAGACCGCCGAGGTGGATGAGGCCGCAGCCGTGGCCGACCGCATGGGCCCGTCCGTGGACGCCACCGGAGCCGACAAATACAATCCGGTCGACCCTGCCGACGCCTCCCCCGACAAGCGCGACCCGCGCGACTTCGCCCTGTGGAAGGCCCCGAAGGACACCGATCCCGAAGACGCCCGCTGGTCCACACCGTTCGGCGTCGGACGCCCGGGCTGGCACATCGAATGCTCCGCCATGTCCCATCGCTATCTGGGCGACGGTTTCGACATCCACGGCGGCGGCCTGGATCTGCGATTCCCACATCACGAGAACGAAATGGCGCAGACACGCGCCGCCGGATACCCCTCCGCCGCACGGTGGATGCACTCCGCATGGGTGACCACCAAGGGCGAGAAGATGTCGAAGTCCCTTGGCACCGGACTGTCCGTACCGTCCGTGCTCGCCGAGCATTCCGCCTGGGTGGTGCGTTATGCCCTGGGTTCCGTGCAATACCGTTCGATGCTCGAATGGTCCGGTCAGGCGCTGGTCGAGGCGCAAGCCGCATATGACCGCGTATCGAACTTCATCGAGCGCGCCGGCGTGGTGTTGGGCGAGCAGCCTTCGTACGAGGAAATCACAGCAGTGCCCGCAGACGAGCTGCCGGCCAACTTCGTAGCCGCGATGAACGACGACATCAACGTCTCCGGCGCGACCGCCGCAATCTTCACCGCCATCCGTTCCGGCAATACGCTGCTGTCCAAGCTGGCCGACCGCGTGGATTCCGAGACGGCCAAGGCCGAAGTGCGTGAGGCTCTTGTTGCCGTACGAGCCATGCTGGATACCTTGGGGCTTGACCCGCTGGCCGAGCCGTGGGTTTCCGCTGGCGCCGCAGGAGGTGCCGGCGACGCCGCATCTGAGTCTCCCGAGCATTCCGCACTGGAGGCGCTGATCGGCGAACAGCTGACCGCCCGCGCCGAGGCACGCAAGGCGCGCGACTTCGCCAAGGCCGACGCGATCCGCGACGCGCTTGGCGCGGCCGGCATCGCCATCGAAGACGGCCCGCAAGGTTCCACTTGGAGTCTGAAGTAATACCGTTCACGTTGACGGCAACGTCAGCGTCATGCCGGCATCATGCCGGCGTACTGCGTACACATTATTGCCGTGCCACGCTGGTGCAATAGCGCTTATTATGCGCCAGCGTGGCACGATAAGTCGACGATAACGCAGATCGTCAGTCGAACACAAAGTCCACATCGACGATGTGCAGGCGCTGTTTGAGCGCCGCCTCCAGCGAGCGCTTGCGTTCCACGAGCTCGGCCACGTCGATGGTTTCGCCGGTGCCGGCCAGATACACGTCCACCGTGTAGTTCATGCCGGTTTTGAAGATCAGCGTCTGCTCATACTCAGTGTTGGACGGTAGGTGCTGCTGCGCCGCGGCCTCCACGAACGCGTTGGTCTCGTCATCGTCATGCACGCCGCCCACCAACTCCACAAACGCATCCTTGAGCACACCGAACGGCTCCTTGAAAGTCAGGGCCACCAGCGCCACGGTGATGAAGAAATCGCCGGTGTAGTGCAGGAAATCAAGTGGACCGCCAGTCGGCAGCACCATCAGGAACAGCGCCACCATGCCGATGCCGAACGACATCGCGCCGTCCACCAGCGTGCTTTTGCACTCGGCGGTGAGCATGGTGCTGGCATTGCGGATGGCACGGTTTTCACGGCGATAGTACAGGTAGAGACCGAAGCACATGAGCACCATCGCGATCTCATAGATCACCACCGGCCCGGTCGCGATGCGTTCGCCATCGCCGAATACGAAGTAGTCGTAAGCCACCTGGCACACGTCGATCAGCGAATACAGCAGCAACGACATGGTGAAGATGGCCTTGCAGATCGCGTAGATGGGTTCCAGCGCGAACATGCCGTTGGGGAATCGTTCGGTGGTGCGGACGGTCCGCGAGGAGAGATACACCGCCACCAGTCCGGAGAGCACGGATATCGCGGTGAATGAGAAATCAAGGAACAGCGCCTTGAGTCCGGTCATGAAGAACACGGCCATGCCGGCCGCGACCTGAATCAGATTGACGACGTTGCCGACGATCAGGGCTTTGCGTTCTATTGTCTTATATTGGGGCATCGGTGGGCCTTCCATATTGCACGGCATGTCTGCGTTGGCCCGCTACTTCACTGGTCGGCTGGCGGGATTCTCCGGGAATCCGTTCGCGACTCGATTCGCGAGGGCGCACGGCAGTCTGCGTATAGGTGGTGTCCAAGGATTTTCAAACGGCGTAAGCATTCCAAAACCACTGGATTAATTGCCATTCCATAGTAGCAGCAGGGCAGAATCGCAACGATTCTGCCATAATCCGGAAGGCACTGACGCAATAACAGGCATCCAGCAACAACGTTGGCAAAATCGTTGCTAGCCGGACGGCCGGCCGACAGGCGGCAGAATCGGCCGCGCAGCGGAGAGTGCCGCAATTTCCCGCGTGGCGGCTAGACTGTTGCCCATTATGGCAGCTTTTTCATCGTTAACTGACAGACTCTCGAATGCGTTCAAGCATCTGAAGAGCAAAGGCAAGCTTTCCGAAGCGGATATCGACGGTACGATCCGCGAGATCCGCCGCGCACTGCTCGACGCCGATGTGGCGCTCGACGTGGTGCGCTCCTTCACCGGCAAGGTGCGCGAGCGTGCGCTGGGCACCGAGGTGTCCGAAGCGCTGAACCCCGCGCAGCAGGTGGTGAAGATCGTGGACGAGGAGCTGACCGATGTGCTCGGTCAGGGCGTGGATCGTCCGCTGAACTTCGCCAAGAACCCGCCGACGATCATCATGCTCGCCGGCCTCCAGGGTGCCGGTAAGACCACGCTGGCCGGCAAGCTGGGCTATTGGCTGAAGGACTCCGGCCACACGCCGCTGCTGGTGGCGGCCGATCTGCAGCGCCCGAACGCCGTGACGCAGCTGCAGGTGGTCGGCGAGCGCGCCGGCGTGCCGGTGTATGCGCCGGAGAAAGGCGTGCAGTCCGATGGCGGCGAAGCGGTAGCCGCACCCGGTCAGACTTCCGGCGATCCGGTGAAGGTGGCACGCGACTCCATCGCCTTCGCCAAGCAGAAGCTGTATGACACGGTGATCATCGATACCGCAGGCCGTCTGGGCGTGGACGAGGAGCTGATGAAGCAGGCCCGCGACATCCGCGACGCCGTGCAGCCCAACGAGATCCTGTTCGTCATCGACGCGATGATCGGCCAGGATGCGGTCAAGACCGCCAAGGCCTTCGACGAAGGCGTGGACTTCACCGGCGTGGTGCTTTCCAAGCTGGATGGCGATGCCCGTGGCGGTGCCGCGCTTTCGGTGGCAAGTGTGACCGGCAAGCCGATCCTGTTCGCCTCCACCGGCGAAGGTCTGAAGGACTTCGAGGTCTTCCACCCGGATCGTATGGCATCGCGCATCCTCGATATGGGCGATATCATGACCCTCATCGAGCAGGCACAGAAGCAGTTCGACGAGGAGGAGGCACGCAAGGCCGCCGCCAAGATTTCGGAAGGCTCGTTCGGACTCGATGACTTCCTCGACCAGCTGCAGCAGGTGCGCAAGCTCGGTTCGATGAAGTCGCTGCTCGGCATGATTCCGGGTATGGCCCAGCATCGCAAGGAGCTGGAGCAGTTCGATGAAAGGGAGATCGACCGCACCGAGGCCATCATCCGTTCGATGACTCCGGCAGAGCGTCGCGATCCCTCGATCATCAACGGCTCCCGTCGCGCCCGCATCGCCTACGGCTCCGGTGTGACTGTCTCGCAGGTGAACGCTCTGCTGCAGCGTTTCGAGCAGGCCGCGAAGATGATGAAGCGCATGTCGAACCGTGGCGGCATGGGCGGCGGCATCCCCGGCTTCGGCGGCCCGTCGATGGGTGGCGGCAAGAAGAAGGGCAAGAACAAGAAGAAGGGCGGCAGGTCCGGCAATCCGATGAAGCGCGAGGCCGAGGAAAAGGCATTGCGCGACAAGCTCGCCGGCAAGGGCGGCAACGCCACCGGCGGCTCGGCGTTCGCCAAGAAGCCGCAGAATCCGGCCCTGCCCGCAGGGCTTGAGCAGATGATGGGCAACGCCGGAAACGACGGCGCGGAATTGCCGCCGAACCTCGGCGGTGGCCTCGGCGGACTGTTCGGTCGCTGATAGCCGCCGATCATCGGCAGCAATACGATGCGGCTCTCCTTCCGGGGAGAGCCGCTTTTTGTACTTCTGTATTTCAGTGCTTAAGGAGTTTGTCCATGACGACTACGTTTTTCGCTGTGGTTATCATTCTCGCATGGCTGTGGCTCGGCCTCTCCGCACTGCCCGCAGGGCTTGAAGCGCGCATGCCATTGCCGTACATGATCGCGCTGACGCCGTTTCTCTGGGTGCCGTTGATTGTGCTCGCCGGCGTGGCGGTATGGCAGCACGAATGGGGCGCGATGTGCTTGCTCATGGTCGCGGCCCTGATGACCAGCTCCCAGCGCATCAGCTACTGGGGTACCGGCCTCACCGCCGGCAAAAAGCGTGAAACACTGCGTGAAACATGGCGTGAAACATCGTATGAAACACTTCCGCCGCAGTTCGCAGTCATGACGCTGAACTGCCGATACGGGCGGGCGAACGCCGACGCCATTGTCACTGCGGTTCGCGAGCGCCGCATCGCCGTGCTCGCGCTGCAGGAGGTCACCGACGCACTCGTCGCCCGACTGGACAAAGCAGGCATCGGCGAACTGCTGCCCTACCGCCAATCCGGCAATCCCCAAGACACGGACAACGGCGGCTACAACATCATCCTTTCCCGCTATGAACCGGCCGCGGCCGTGCCGAGTGTGGTGGACATCCCCGCCGCCGACGTACCGGCCATCACACTCAGGCTGGCCGGCGAAAACGCACAGTCCAGTAAAACCGTCCAAGCAAACGACACAGTCGCAGACCAAACAGATACCGCAAGCACACAGCCCGAGCGCACGGTGACCTTCTGCTCGGCTCATCCGAAGTCGCCGATGCGCGGCTGTGCGGACTGGTCGGCGGGCATTCTGGGACTCGGAGCCATCGCGCGCGCCTCAGTCATCGGCGATCACAATATCGCCGTGGTTCTGGGCGACCTCAACTCCAGCACCGACCACCCCAGCTTCCGCGCGCTGCTCAAATCCGGATTCAAGGACGCGAGCCTGACACAGGCCGCCGGGCCGACGCTGACATTCCCCCGATGGATTCCCTGGCCGCGCATCGAATTGGACCATATCCTGTTCACACCCGGATTGAATCCGTCCGGAGTGCAGTCATTCGAAATACCGGACACCGACCATCTGGCGCTCACCGCGACGCTCGCGCTGCGTGAGTGCTAGCGCGATAGTCCAACGCGTGTCTCACGTCCTGGGCATGGGGCTATAATAACCCAGTTATTCACGCGCGCGTGGCGCCCTCTACACCCCGTGCCGTGAGGACACGTGGGTTCCGGCGAGCCGTGCCCCACACAGCACACTGAGAAACCACAAACCTAGTATTTACAAGGAGAGCCATTTTGGCAACCAAGATTCGTCTGAAGCGACAGGGCAAGAAGTTCTACGCCTTCTACCGCGTGGTGGTCGTTGATTCCCGCAAGAAGCGTGACGGCAAGGTTATCGAAGAGATCGGTATCTACAACCCGAACACCCAGCCCTCGACCATCCAGATCAAGTCTGACCGTGCTCAGTACTGGCTCGGCGTCGGCGCTCAGCCGTCCGAGCCCGTTGCCCACCTGCTGAAGATCACCGGCGACTGGCAGAAGTTCAAGGGCCTCGAAGGTGCCGAAGGCACCCTCAAGACCGTTGAAGCCGGCCCGGATGCCGAAGCTCGCGTCGAAGCCGTCGAGAACGAGGCCCAGAAGCTGAAGGCCGCCAAGTCCGAAGCCGAAGCTAAGGCCAAGGCAGAGGCTGAGGCCGCTGCCGCCGCCGAGGAAGCCCCGGCCGAGGATGCCGCTGAAGAAGCTCCGGCCGAAGCCTGAGATTTCGAGGAAGGCTGGCAATGCTCGCACAGGCTGTGGAACATCTCATCAAGAACATCGTTGATTTTCCCGACGATGTTTCTGTCAAGTCCTATGAGAATGCGCGCGGCGAACTGCTTCGTGTGCGTGTGAACCCGGAAGACATCGGCCGAGTGATCGGTCGTGGTGGCCGTACCGCCAACGCGATTCGCACGGTGATCCAGGCATTGTCCGATCACAAGGTGCGCGTCGACATCATGGACGTCCGCCGATAAGCGATAAGGATATTTCACAGCATGGCAGAGTACGACATGCACGACGACCCTCAGCAGCTCGAGTTGCTGAGGGTCGCTCGTATCGGACGCGCACAGGGCCTGAAGGGCGAAGTCAACGTGCGCATTTTCACCGACGACCCCGAGTGGCGATTCGAGCCGGATTCCGTTCTCTATGAGCAGGACGACGATGGCGAAACCGAATACGTCGTGGAGCGCTCCCGCACCGCGGGCGACCGGTGGATCATCAAGTTCGAGGGCGTCGATGACCGTACTGCGGCCGAGGCCTTGAACGGCGTGGAACTCTACGGCGAAGCCGATGACCCGGACGAAATGCTCGAGGCGGATGAATGGTATCCGAAGGATCTCATCGGTCTTGAGGCACGACTGGCTGACGGCAACGGGCTAAATCTGCCGGTCGGTCAGGTGGTGGGCACCGTGGTGGATGTGATTGACTCCCCCGCCCAGTCCCTGCTGAAGATTCGTCTGGCCGAGCCCGTGGTCACCGGGCAGAACTCCAAGGGCGAGGACGTGGTCGAGAAGACCGCGCTCGTACCGTTCGTGGAGGAACTGGTTCCCGACATCGATCTGGAGGAGCAGTACCTCACGCTCGACCCGCCCGGAGGCCTGATTCCGGGCCTGTAAGCCACGGCACACCTCAGCATGAATAATCCCCGAGCGTACGTTCGCCCGGGGATTATTCATGCCCATCTCAGTAAACGTACGCTGAGCGGGAGTCAGTGTACGTTTACTGAGATAACGCCGGAGACAGGCACCCGCAATGGACGCGTGCAATGCACGCTGATATGGACACCAACGCGCACAGATTTGCGTTTGCACTACGTAGCCACTAAGTTGTCATTCCGTCAACTATCGTTGTCCGATCAGAGAAGACCGGATTCCGATCGACGACACAGCACAGCACAACCGAATGCATGGGCAATGCGGCCCTAATCACGCCGGTTGCCTATGCCGGCCGACGATCACCCGCGCCCCGCTGAGAACATCAAGGAGGAACAGCCATGGCAGAACGCAAAGTCGCGCTGATTACCGGAGGCGCCATGGGACAAGGCAAGGCACACGCCCTGAAATTCGCGCAGAACGGCTTCGACGTAGTACTCGCGGACATGCAGGACCCCGAAAGCGACGCATTCCGCGCCACCGTACAGGAAATCGAAACCACCGGTGCCAAGGCACTGGCAATCAAGTGCGACATTACCAAGGATGAGGACATGTCCGCCCTGTTCACGCAGGCGTGGGATACGTTCGGCCGAATCGACGTGGTGGTGGCCAACGCCGGCGTCATCAATTTCGGCTACACCTGGGAGCTCACCGACGCCCAGGTGCAGAAGGTCATCGATGTCGACCTGATCGGCACTTGGCGCACCGACAAATACGCCGCGCTTTACATGCGCAAGCAGGGCTTCGGCCGCATCATCAACATCGCATCTACATCTGGCATGTACGGCACCCCGCAGCTCGCTACCTACTGCATGGCCAAGTGGGGCGTGCGCGGCCTGACCAAGACGCTCGCGCAGGAGCTCAAAGGTACCGGCATCGTGGTGAACACCGTCTGCCCCACCAAAGTCAAGACACCGATGTGTGAGACCGACAGCTATGTGCAGTTCATCAACGACCTGACCGGCAACCATTATCAGACCTGGCAGGAGATGTATGACTCTGTTCCGTTCCTCGATGTGGAGGATATTTCGGACATGGTGTACTGGCTCGGCACCAGTCGGGCAGCCGGCAAGTTCAGCGGACGCGATCTGGGCCTCGACCTCGGCACCCTCCAGCAGTAGGCCGGCAGGCAGCAAGCTGTACGGCACGAAATCCGACTCGGCCAGGCTTCGACTGCCCCAGCAACGGCACGTGTCTGGTTCCGCATCGATTTCGTTCCCGATTGAGGCGAAATCGAATCATCGGGAACGACCTTCCCAAGGCAAGCCATTCCCGAATCACCAGCACGATTGTCGTTTCATCATCGTTGTTTCATAATTGTCGTTCACAAGGATTCTTCGACCATGACCATCACCAAAGCAACCCGCTGGCGCGTGTTCGCCGGCGTCTGGATCCAAAGCCTGTTCACCTCGGCCACCGCGTTCTTCAG
>NZ_JFAN01000047.1:0-6894 GCF_006408855.1 Bifidobacterium sp. UTBIF-68
ATTTTTTCGGCTCACTGATCATTCCATAGAATGTTCATCCTCGGGTTCATCCCCGGAGTTTCGATATACGCTTTTTCGCCCAAATGGACAGCGCTCAAGCGGCTCGAGCGGTCATCTCAGAAAGCCCAATCGGAAAATGCGCATCAGCACCCACTGCTATTGCCTCCTCAGCTGGGCGGCATACTCGTCCAAGACTTGCAGGACGCCACGGTGAATCCACACCTTGTTGCGTCGTCCTCCCGTAATCCGGTCAAGAACTCCCCGTTCTTCCAATGTATTAACAGCCCGGTGAGCCGTCATCATTCCCAAGCCAAGATGTGACGTCAAATACTCCTGATTGACAATCGGCTGTTCGATAAGAATCGGCAGTACTTTCCATGCCGCTGCATCTCTTCGTACCCCCGACAGTTTTTCTCGCGCTTGTTCCAGCTGCTCATCCAATGCTTCAATCAATTGGATACCGGTCGCTGACGCATAACGGCAGGCGTATGCAAAGCATTCGACAATAGGTCTGGCATCACCGCTGCGATATGCCATCAAAGCATCGAAATATCCTCTCGTGTCCGTTAACAGACCCGCCGACACTGGCGGTGTCACGTTTCGAATCAATCCTTTGTTCCACAATACCGCATGCACCAATGCGCGACCGACTCTGCCATTGCCGTCCACGAACGGATGAATGGTCTCGAATTGGGCGTGCGCGATTGCGCATTGCAGAATCACCGGAAGGTCGTCACGTTGCAAATACGCCAGCATATCGTCAATCAACGGTTCAACAAGATTGGGCTGAGGACCGACATGCCGTGCATGCACCGGGCCGGACGAACTTCCCCCGACCCACACAAGTTGATCACGGAAACGCCCCGCATAAGCTTGTAATTCAGGCTGTGCAGACAGTAGCGCCTTATGCATACTGAGCAGATGCTGCTTGTCAAATGTCTCCGACAACGCCAGCGCGGACTCCATGGCATGCACATTGCCCACCACAACCGCAGCATTGCCGCCCTTACCCTCCCCCAACTCCTGCAACGCAAGGTTTTTAGCCCCAACTGTGAGATTCTCGATCTGAGAGGATGATGTGGATTCAGTCCGAAGCAGAATCGACGACATCGGGCCAAGAACGCGGCTTTTCATACCGAATTTGGCACCAGCATAAGCATCAAGCTCACCCAACGCACGGGCGGATTCTTCCAATGTCGCACTGACGTCTGCCGGCACGGCGATGGATAGATCGGCGATCTTCGGAGGAACAGCTGACCAATACTCCCCGGTTTCCCTCATTCGCTCAGACCGGGAAAGATATGAATCGCTGTCCGGATGCCAGAGATGCGATTCTTTACCCATAGGAGGAACGGGGATAGGCGCTAATGGCTGATGTGTCATGCTCACTCCTATGTAATAACAGATATCACGATATGTGTTAGATATAAAACTATATATACATCACATCTTCTTTACACTGCCTTGATTATTTAAGCCAACCCCGCAACTGCAGGGAATTCGACAATCAGATTCATCACATCGAATCACTCCCGCAGTCTGCGAAGCAGGAGAACGCAGAATACCATTCCGGGAAGCATCTTGCCCGAATTGCACATGTCGACAACAATCCCGGCTTATCCGCACTTGCCTACTCCACCGTAAACGTCACCGGATCGCTTTTCGCCTTCGGGGCGTCCTTCAACGCGATTTGCGCGATGTACGTGCCGGCCTTCACTTTGGGCCAGCTCGCCTCATCTGTGCATTCCGTCAGCGTGGCGTTGAAATCCGTATTCCATGTGAGCGTCTGCTCGTCCTTGTCGCCCTTGGCCATCAGCAACCATCGGGAGTCGGACGAACACAGATCGGACCTGTATATGGTTTCCGTGCCGGACGTAATGGTCAGCACCCGTCCGCCATCCGAGCCATCCACCAGACAGCTGCCGGAGCCCTCGTGCACGATCGTCGCGGTGAATTCCAACGAACCGCCCACGCCCACGGACTGCGACTTCGAACTCAGCTGCAATGTCAGATCATTGGCGGAGCATTTCTTCACCTTTGACGTGCTCTTCGGAATCGGCGTGGCGTCGCGGGAGATCGCGTACACCTCGTCATGGTGAATCAGCGTGTTCACCGCACCGACGCCACGGCCGATGCTGTAGACGCAGAATACGATCAGCGCCAGCAGCAACACCAGAATGACGGCGACCATAATCCGCCTGCGCCGATAAATCGCCTGCTGCTTCTTGCTGATCTTGCGCTTGCGTTTGCGCTTCCTCACCTGCTGAACCATAACAACATCCAGTGTAATCAGCGAGGAAGGCGCAACGAGCCGTCAGGCAGCATCTCGACAAGACCATCATCGTCAAGGCTGGCGATGCAGGCATCGAGTTGCACGTGATCCTTCCACAGGCCGGCCACCTCGTTCCGCGCCAGCATGGCATTCGCCGGCAGCGCACGCAATGCCTCCAACACCATCCCCCGAACCTGCCGATCGGTGCCCTGGAACCGTTGACGCGGACGGGTGCGCCGCTCTCCCAACCCGGGTCTCCCGGCTTTCAGGAATGCGCAGTCATCGGCAATAGGACATGCCTCGCATAGCGGTGATTTCGCCGTGCAGACCACCGCGCCCAATTCCATCACCGACTGGTTCCACACGACCGACGGGCGCTCGCGTCTGCGCGCATGTGGGCGCCTGCCGGACCGGGCCTTGTCGTTCATGCCCTTCGCATCTCCCGCATCTCCAGCATCTTCTACGGCACCTGAGCCGCGGATAACCACATCGGTCATATCAGCGAACCCATCGTCAGGCAAGAGCCGATTAGCCAGCGCACGTTCGACCGGACTTGCAGCTCCCCCACGCGACTCCACACCAAGGAACACCCGGCTTAGCACACGGCGAATATTGGTGTCAATGACTGCGATCCGCTCGCCGAACGCGAAACTCATCACCGCAGAGGCCGTATAGTCTCCGATACCCGGCAGAGCGACCAACGCATCATAGTCATGCGGCAATTCGTCGGCATAATCGTCCGCCACCACACGCGCGCATTCCTGCAATCGCAATGCGCGGCGGGGGTAGCCCAGACGTCCCCATGCGGTGATCACGTCCGCCTTGGGTGCAGAGACCAGCGAGCGCGCATCCGGCCAACGCCCCATCCACGTCGTCCAATATGGCACCACGCGGCTCATCTGTGTCTGCTGGCTCATGACCTCGCTCACCAGCACGCCCCACGGTGTGGCCCGTCCGAATCGCCACGGCAGATCTCGGGCATTGGCCTCCCACCATGCGGCGAGACGCAGGGCAATATCACCGCTTTCAGTCAAGGAGTCACCTTCCTGTGTTGATCAGAGCCACATCAATTCAACAGTCACCGGAACAATGATACGTGGTCGCGCGCGATCATGGCACGATCAGGAACACCGCGGCGAGGTGTCGTGGATGTCGCAAAGTGTCGTTCATCGTTCTTACTCTTGACATTTATGACGAATGAAGCAGCAACAGACATGCAAACACCCGACCAGGCGGCGTCCGGCGCCTTCGCAGACCCAAGCATCCCATCAAATCCGGAGGCGAAGGTCGAGAAGATGTTCGAATACGGTTATCGCAAGTCGAACTACGGTCCGGACGAGCTGGTGACCGACGCGCACGGCAATCCGATCTCCGTGGTGGATGCGATGCTGTCGGCCGAGAAGGCCGCCGAAACCGAAACCGTGACGCCGCATCTGTGCTACTACTCCCCGCGCATCCCGGGCAACACCGGTTCGGCGATTCGCCTTTGCGCAGTGACCGGCACGATTCTGCATCTGGTGGAGCCACTCGGCTTCAATCTGCGTGACACCAAGCTCCGCCGAGCAGGGCTTGATTATCATGACATGGCGCATGTGGTGCTGCACCCGAACTTCGAAAACCTGGTGGAGTCGATGCCGAACTCGCGCATCATCGCGTTCACCGCCCACGCGACCAAGTTGTACACCGAGGTGGAATACAGGCCGACCGACATCCTGCTGTTCGGCCCGGAACCGGGCGACATCCCCGATCCGATGGATATCATGGCCGGTCCGCATGTGGCCGAGCAGGTTCGCCTGCCGATGCGTCCGAGCCTGCGCTCCCTGAACCTCACCAATTGCGCATCCATCGCCATCTACGAGGCATGGCGTCAGCTCGGGTTCACAGGCGGCAGGTGACCATCTGGCGGCTCGTACCGATCCGAGCCGCTCAACCCCCACCTCACGTGCGCTAGGCAGATTCCGACTTCACCATTACGGCGCGGCATACTAGTTCCCGCTGTCGGCACCGTTGCCGCTGTCGCCCTCTGCGTTCCCGTTGTCGCCGGAACCATTGTTATCCGTGCCGCCATTGTCCGGCGTGGGGGTCGTATTCCCGCCATTGTTGTCTGCGGCATTGTTGCCGGAGTTATCCGTGCCGGTATTGCCACTATTGCCTGTATTGCCGGAACCGTTATTATTCGATCCCGAATTCGTTCCGTAATAGTTGTTATAGCCGTAGTACGAATTGTTGCCGAGATAACCGTTGCTGTTTTGCTGGGTCTGAGTCTGCTGCGTCTGATACTCCTGCATGGAGGACTGCACGTTCTTCTCGGCGTCCTGTAATGCGGTAAGCGCCTTGCCGAGTTCGTCCGCCGTGACTCCGCTCTTGCCGAGTGCGGTGTTGGCGGCGTTGATGGCGTCCTGCAATGCGGTGCGCGTCGCATCGTCTGCCACAGCGCCGGCGCTTTGATCGAGCAGGGTCTGCGCGGTGGTGACTTCGCCGCTGAGCTTCTGCTTGGCATCGTCGATGGACTTCTTGGTTTGGCTTTCAGTGACCGCCTTGGAGGCAGCGGTGATCGTCTCGGCGTGCTTCTTCAAGGAGGACGCCAGCACGGTATTCTTGTCGGTGGCGCTTTCCAATTGCGCAATGGAAGCATCAGCCGAGCACTCAGAAGCATCGTCTGCATCCTGCGCGGATGTGACGGCGCTGTTCAGCTTGCTGACCGTTGCCGCATCAGCAACCTGGGAGCTCGTCACGGACTGCGCCTTTTTGCTGCCGTCCAAAGCCTTCGTCAAGGATGCCTTGGCATCGTCGACGCTGCTATTGGATGCATTGCAGGCAGCGAATGCAGCGGAATGTGCCTTATCCTGTTCCGCAGACCTCCAATAGAAGAATCCGCCAACCGCCAACGCGATGATGACGGCAACGACTGCCGCGATAATGGCGATACGGCGCACCGGGCGATTCCCGGATTGCGTTTCCGGAGGAGCCGGCGGCATATCATCAGCGGCAGTGGCATGCACTGGGTTCACAATGGCAGTGGCAGCGGAACCGTCTCCATCGGCATCAGGCATGGCAAGGGCCGGCATGGTTCCTGTATCGATATCGACGGCATCAACCGTATCGGCTGCATTTGCCGGACTGACCGGCCGCTCGTCATCGGCAGTGGCTGAGGGGAATTCGAGCGGTGCGATGTCCCATGGCACGCCATCGATATCGCCCAGATCCGAGGGGAACATCGTGGATGCGGCCGTAGCTTGGGTATCGGTTGCGGCCGCGGCTTGAGCATCCGATGCAAGCGCATCCGATGCTGATGCCGCATCCGATACCGACCCCGATGCCGATGCGCCATTCGAGGTCCGCGCCGATTCGCCGGCGGTCATATCGGAATGTGCATCGGAGCGCTTGCCGGACGGCTCGGCTTCGCTCTGCACGTGTTCCATGACAGACTCGACTATTGGCCCAGGTGCATCGATTTTCGGATTGGCGGCGTTGGCCTGCACGCCAGCAGGCGGCAGCACCACAGTCTCTTCCATTATGTTGGGCATGTCGGGCTGTTGCCCGGTCGCGCCAGTCGCATGGTCCGTCTTAGACATGTTCATCGTCTCGCTCTTCGCCATAGTTCTCGAAAGCCTTGAGTATTACCACTACAGGTATATAACCTATACAGCGTATATGCATTATCGGCAACCGAACCGCAACAAACCCGGCACAGCAAGTCGCATGTCAGGCGTCGCACCGCCGCCGATTCACACGGTACATTGTTGCCGAGGCTTGCAAACCCGCTGGGGGAACAGCCTTCACATGCTACATATGACGCCCGCGGTGAGGACGCTCCGACTCACTATTACCAAATCGTCCATTGCGATGAACAATCTTGCGGATAACCATCAAGTTGTTCATCGTAATGGACGATTTTGCATATGACGCATGTGGTACGTACGCACGTTCGCGGCGATGCGTCAGACGGCGGCGCGCGGCAGCGTCAGTTCTTGAAGCTGTGGATCGGCGCCGGAATGCGGCCGCCACGGGTCACGAAGGCCTCGCAGCTGGTCTGGTTCACCGGAATGATCGGCGCGTAGCCCATGAGGCCGCCGAAGTTGGCCATCTCGCCCACGCCCTTGCCTTCCACCGGGATTACACGCACGGCGGTGGTCTTCTGGTTGACCATGCCGATGGCGGCCTCGTCGGCGATGATGCCGGAGATGGTGGATGCGGTGGTGTCGCCCGGAATGGCAATCATATCAAGGCCGACGGAGCATACGCAGGTCATAGCCTCGAGCTTTTCGATCTTCAGGCAGCCGTTGGTGGCTGCATCGATCATGTTCTTGTCTTCGGAGACAGGGATGAACGCGCCGGAAAGTCCGCCGACGTAGGAGGACGCCATGATGCCGCCCTTCTTCACCTGGTCGTTGAGCATGGCGAGCGCCGCGGTGGTGCCCGGTGCGCCAACCTGTTCGAGGCCGATCTTTTCAAGCACTTCGCCGACGGAATCGCCTACGGCCGGGGTTGGCGCAAGGGAAAGGTCGATGATGCCGAATGGAATGCCGAGGCGACGGGAAGCCTCCTGGGCCACCAGCTGGCCGACGCGCGTGATCTTGAACGCGGTGCGCTTGATGGTTTCGCACAAGAACTCGAAATCC
>NZ_JFAN01000048.1:0-9004 GCF_006408855.1 Bifidobacterium sp. UTBIF-68
TTGCCCTTGGCCTCGTCCAATGCACGGGAGACCACACCCGGGCCGGAAACGCCGACGTTGATGACCGCATCGCCTTCGGTCACGCCATGGAAACCGCCGGCCATGAACGGGTTATCGTCGGGGGCATTGCAGAATGCCACGAACTTCACGCAACCGTAGGAGTCGTTGTCTGCGGTGGCGTGCGCAATGTCCTTGATGATGTGGCCGAGCAGTTCGACGGAGTTCATGTCGATGCCGGTTTTGGTGGATCCCACGTTAACGGACGAGCACACGATGTCCGTTTCGGCAAGTGCCTGCGGCAGGGACCGGATAAGCATCTCCTCGGCCGGGGTCATGGACTTGGATACGAGTGCAGAATAGCCGCCGATCAGGTCGACGCCGACCTTCTTGGCGGCACGGTCGAGCGCGTGCGCGATTTTGACGAAGTCCTCGGAGCTCTTGCACGAGCTTGCGCCGACCAGGGAAATCGGGGTGACGGTGATGCGCTTGTTGACGATCGGAATGCCGTAGTCGCGTTCGATGGCCTGGCCAGTGGATACGAGATCCTTGGCATACGTGGTGATCTTGTTATAGATGTTCTCACAGACCTCGTCGACGCTGTCGGCGGCGCAATCCAGTAGGCTGATGCCCATGGTGATGGTGCGCACGTCGAGCTTTTCCTGCTCGATCATCTGGTTGGTCTCGTGGACCTCCATGATATTCAGCATGGTTTTTCCTTACGATTAGTACGATTCGTGGCTTCGATTACTTGCGTGACTCACGTATGCCGCGGATCAGACGCGGTGCATCTTGGTAAAGATCTCCTCGCGCTGGCAGCGGATGCGCACGCCAATCTCCTCGCCGAGCTTGTCGAGATCGTCCACGACCTCGCCGAATTCCTTGTCGGCGTTGGAATAATCCACAATCATCATCATGTTGAAGAAACCGTCGATGATGGTCTGGGAAATGTCAAGCACGTTGACCTGATGTTCGGAAAGGTATGTGCAGACGCGTGCGATGATGCCGACAGTATCCTGGCCGACGACGGTGATGATTGCCTTGTTCATGGAACTCCCTAAATGCTAGGTGCGAATATCCAGTTACCGTCTCGGCGAATTGCCGGACGTGCCCTCAAGTATAGGAAAGGCACGTGCCAAAACACCCCTCTCTCCCGCTTTTCGCATTACATGGTGAGACGCCACACGCGCATGTCAGTAGTCAAACGTTTACCTAGGTCGTCACCGCCCACGGATTCACCCGCGCCGTGTCGCAACACAGCATGACATGCAACATCCGCCGGCAAACTACAACGCAGCGCACATATCGTGCCCATATCTCGCACATATCGCGTACATACCCCTGCACATACGGCAGCGGCCCCGCACCCGCCGTGTCACAAGGAACACGCAGGAACGGGGCCGCCGGATACGGCTCTACGTCTTAGCGCCAAATACCGTTCAATGCACGCGCATCAACCGCATCGATCTTGCCGGACGACGCGATGCGAAGCCCACCGTCGCCATCAGCGCCTTGGAACAGCATGCTTCCTGCCGTCTGACCGCCATTGAGGAACACTTCGACAACATTGCGGTCGAAGAACACCTCCACCTGGCGAACATCGGTGATGCCGCTGTCGAAGTCGACATCCTCCACCGCAGTGCCCTTGGCCACCAGGCGGGTCACGCCATCAGTGCGCTGCAGCAGCAGTTCGGTCGGCCTGCCGTCCTGCGGGTTGACGCCCTTCGCCAGCACCATGATGGCATCGGCATCATCCGCCAGATGCACGTTCGCATAGTATGCGTTGCCGGGAGCCGTAACGACCATATCCCCGCCATCGCAGTGCACGGCAAGACGCTCGCCGAGCAGCTCGCGGTACACTTCGCTCACCGGCTTGCTGTACAGCCTGCCGTCACGCACATGCAATTCGCGCGGCAGCGACATCATGCCGTTGGCCAGGCACGGCTGTTCGACACGCATCTCCGGAAAATCGGTGAACCAGCCGAATACGATGCGACGGCCGTTATCGTCGGCGAAGCTTTGCGTGGCGTAATATCCGGTGCCGAAATCGCACCAGTCGCTGGCCTTGACATCCAGTTTCGGACCATTATCGGTATTCACCAAGTCGCCGGCATACCAGCGCACCTGCTGGAAACGTCCCTGCTTGTCGCGGTAATGCATCAGCGCGCCCACGGCAACGGTCACGCCGTCGACCTGGAACAGGTCAGGGCATTCGTAGGTGCGTGCGATCTGATGACCGAAATCGGCAAGCACCGGCCCTTCGTAGCGCCATGTCACATTGCGCTTGAGCGGTTTCTTCGCGGAGAACAATGTCATGGCGGGAACGGTGGCGTTGTTCGGCTGGTCGACCCCCGGCTTGCCCTGAGGAGAATAAGTGAACCAGCCGCCGGTGTTCTGGGTGCTGATGCCGGGAACCGCACTATCGGCGGCGTCTGCGCTAAATTCCGATACCGGCAGATTGGTGGCGGTTACCATATAGGCACGATCCGGGTCGAGCGCCTCGCCGCCCATGCCGCATTCAACCTTCGGATCACGGAAGTCATAGCCAAAATCGTCATTCGCACGCAGCGCCACCGGCGATTCCACGCGAACATGCACGCCGTCCTCGCACAGGCAGGTGGTCTGGTATTCGGTGACGGAGGATTCGTCGCCGCGGGTTTCCAGATGACGGGTCAGGTACAGGCGGATGGCGTTTGCCTCGTTGCCGGCGACCGGATTGTCATGCTCGTCCACGGTCACGGCCGAACCGGAGAACGCGCCGCCGACGATACGCTCGTCGGTGTGCAGTTCGGGCTGCGGTTCCAGGAAGACTGGCAGATGAGTCCAATGCACCAGATCACGGCTTACCGCGTGCCCCCAATGCATATTGTCCCAGCCGAAACCATACGGGTTGAGCTGGAAGAACAGGTGGTAGCGCCCTTGGAACTGGCACAGGCCGTTCGGATCGTTCATCCAACGTGCGAACGGTTCGAAATGCGCGCCCGAACGCCCGAAACGGTTGTAGATCTGTTCCAGCGTGGGCTGTGCAGGCCAATCGGTGTCGTTTGGATTCATGTTCACGTAGCGAACGCCGTTGTCAAGCAGGTCATCGCATTCGGAAAGGTAGCCGAAGCGTACAACCAGGCCGCTTGCCGCCACGGTGACGGTGGATTTCTGCGGCACCGCAATGGAGAAATGATGCCTGCGTTCGGCGATGGGCATGGTGTGCGCCGCGATTGCGACGCCGTTGCCGTCCGCAACGGTGACGACGGCGTTCCCCTCGCCACAGCGTTCGGCGAACAGATCGAGCTGCCGGTAGCCGCCGGTTTCGATGGAGATGGAATAGGTATTCGACATAGTAGACCCCTCTACACGTGTGAAATGAATATGGAAAATGGATGGAAATACTCAAAGACGCAGTGCCGTCAGGAAACGATCGAATCGCGTTCGATGATGCGGCAACGCAACGGTGTCATCGGGCCGTTCTCCGAACGCCTGATCGAATCCTCACTGCGTGCAAGGCTTTCCGTGGCGGCTTCATCGTCGATCATGGCGACCAGCTGATGCATCGCTTCGAAGCCCATTTCGTAGTGAGGAAGCTCCAAGGTGGTCAACGCGGGTTTGAGCACGTCCGTAATGAGCGGCTGGTTGTCGATGCTGATCACGGAAACGTCTGTGCCGATGCCGACCGACCGCTCTCTGGCCGCCTCGTAGATGAAGGTCGCGCGCACATCGTTGAAGCAGAAGATGCCGTCCGGCTTGATCTCGTCGAACACGCGACCGGCTTCCGAAGCGGCGTTTGTGGCCTCTTCCACGTTGACGACCAACTGCTCGTCGAAGGGGATGCCCGCGTCCGCGAGCGCTCGGCGATACCCGGCGAACCGCTTCCCCTGGGCGATAATGGTGATTGAGGAACCGTAGTAAACGATGCGTTTGCAGCCGGCCTGAATCAGCCGATTGGTGGCATCGTACCCTGCCATTTCGTCGTCGGGGTAGATCGAGGGAATCTTGCGATTCTCGTCTTCGCTGTCGACGACGACCGTGGGGCTGCCTTCGAGTTCGTCGGGGATCTCCACAACACGGTGGTACATCATGGCATACAGGAAACCGTCCACGCGGTACTGCCGCAGGGCCGCGATCTCCTGGTTTTCCAGTTCCCGATCGTTTCCCGTGTTGACGGTGAGCAGAATATAGCCGAGTTTGCGCGCTGCCTCCTGCGCTCCCACCAGTACGCGCCCGGCATATGGCGTGGTGGCGATCTCATCGGTGATAAAGCCGAGGACATACGACCTGCTGGTGCGCAATGTACGCGCCACGGAGTTCGGCTTGTATCCCATTGATTGGGCCGTTCCGCGCACTCGTTGCGCCACCGCCTTGCTGACGCGATTGCGGTCCTTGTTGTTCATGACCAATGACACGGTGCAAATGGAGACGCCGGCCTCTTTGGCGATGTCTTTGATCGATACCAATGGTTTTGCCTTGTCTGCTTGGCGGCTTTGTGAAGCGGATTCCATTGTATGCCCGCCTTTCTTTGGCGACACTCTGCCGTTCAGCTTTTCGCGTATCGGATGCCCGGCTGCTCCCGGTCATGGATGTCCATTCCCGGAATCCGGCCGAACGAGTACACGATCCACGCAGTGCAGAACATTGGCAGCGACATGCCGAATACCATGAGCAGGCCCGGCCATTGCGCCCAGACGAGAATCGTCAGCAGCGAGAGTCCGATCTGCAGCAGGGTGCACAGCGGGCGTGCCACGATCATGGTCAGTGTGGTGCGGGCGATCCACAACGGACGTTCGTCGTAGTTCGCGCGCACCACCCAGACCAGCATGGTGAAGACCAGCAATACCAGCGCCAGGACGAACAGCACGCCGGAGACAGCCACATCGAACGTTCCCCGTGCGTGCCAGTTCATCATGTAGTAGTCGAGGGCGAGCACCACCCAGCACACGGCCAACGGCCAGCCGAAAAGATTCGCCTGCTTGAGTTCGTTCTTCCATGCAGTGTGGAAGATGCCCCACACTTCCTTGGCTCGCATCGAACGATCCTCTGCACGCAGCCACGTACGGAACGTGGTCTGCGCTGCGGCGCAGGACGGGAAGAATCCCAGCACCACGGCACCGAGCAGCGTGTGCGCGACCATGGCGACGTTCACCACGAAAATCGTGAGCAGCAGACGACAGAACCGTTCGTAGGCCACGGAAAAACGGGCAAGCATGGCGAATCCTTTCTCTGTTCGGCGGCCTTGGGCCGGTTGCGTTTCGGTTGTTGTGGCGATCAGCCCTTGACGGCGCCCAGCATTACGCCCTTGTTGAAGTACTTCTGCAGGAACGGGTACAGCACCAGCAGAGGCAGCGTGGAGACGATGATAATGCCGAACTTGATCTGGTCGGCCGCCTGCTGTTGGGCCGCGGCGTTGACGTTCGTACCGGTGCCTTGTGCCACCAGCAGCAACTGCTGCAAGACCACCTGCAACGGCTGCTTTGTGTCGTCGGTGATGTAGATCAAGCCTGTCATGAAGTCGTTCCAGTGGCCGACGAAGTAGTACAGGCCGATGACGGCGAGGATGGCGGAGCTCAACGGCAGCACGATCTTGAAGAAGTAGCCGAAGTAGCTCAGGCCGTCGATCTGCGCAGCATCATGCAGTTCCTCCGGAATGGAGGTTTCGAAGAAGGAGCGCGCAACGATCACGTTGTATACGGAGACAGCGCCGGGCAGGATGAACACCCACATGGTGTTGTTGATGCCGAGGGCTTTGTACAGCAAATAGTTCGGAATCAGGCCGCCGCTGATGAACATGGTGACGGTGAACAGGAACATGATGACGCGGCGCGGCTTGAACTCACGGCGGGACAGCGCGAAGGCGCAGGGGATGGTCACGGCCATGTTGACCGCGGTGCCGACCACCGAGTAGATGATCGTGTTGAGATAGCCCTGCCAGATGCGATGGTTGGCGAACACCTTCGCATACCCGACGAAGGTCACGCCTTTGGGCAGCAGGGTCACTTCGCCGCCGGCCACGGCATTCGGGTCGGAGAACGATGCGATGACCACGAACCACAGGGGGTAGAGCACTGCGACCACGGTGAACACCAGAAGCAGCACGATGACGAAGTCGACGGCCAGATCACCTGGCGTTTTCTTCTGACGTACATGCTTGTTCCAGGGAATATCGTTCTTGCTTTGGGCAACGGCCCCGGTTGTTGTTGCAGACATGATGGCTGCCTCCTAGAAAATGCTCGTATCGGAAACGCGCTTGGCGATCGCGTTCGCGGTGATCAGGAAGACGAAGTTGACCAAGGTATTGAACAGGCCGATGGCGGTCGAATACGAATACTGGCCGTTAATAATACCGATCTTGTAGGTGTAGGTCGCAATGACCTCGGTGGCCGGCATATTCAGCGAATTCTGCATCAGGTAGATCTTGTCGAAACCCACGTTGAGCACGGAACCCATGTTCATGATGAGCAGGATTGCGCAGGTCGGCATGATCGCCGGCAGGTCGACGTAACGGATCAGTTGCAGACGGCCGGCGCCATCGATCTTCGCGGCCTCGTACAGCGAGGTGTCCACACCGGCGAGCGCGGCCAGGTAGATGATGGAGTTCCAGCCGACGTGCTGCCAGACTTCGGAGATCCAGTAGACGGCGGTGATGGCGCTGGTGGAGCCCATCAGCGATTCGTCGCCGAAGAAGCGGCCCAGGATGCCGGAGCCCGGGGACAGGAAGATGTTGAGCATCGAGACGATGACCACCACGGAGATGAAGTGGGGCATGTAGGTGACGGTCTGTACGAAGCCCTTGATTTTCTTGGAGCCGATCTGGTTGATCAGCAGGGCCAGGATGATTGGGAAGATGAAGCCCATGACCAGCGTCCACAGGGAGATGCGAATGGTGTTGGTCATGATCTCGCCGAATAGCGGGTTATGGAAGAACTCGTTGAAATATTTGAATCCTACGAACTTGCCGCCGGTCAGACCCTTGGTCGGGTCGAATTCACGGAAGGCAAGCTGGATGCCCCACATCGGCACGTAGGCGAACAGGCCGACGAAGAACAGGGCAGGAGCGGTGAGGATCCACAGCTGCCAGTAGCGGCGGAAGTGGTCGGCGATGCGATCGAGCAGACCTGGTTTCTTGCGGTCGGGAGCCGCTTCCATCGCCACGGTCCGTGCAGCAACGCCTTGCGATGTTTGTGCACTCATGTTGGTCTCCAATTTAGGATGATTGCTAGGGAACAAAAATGCGGGGTCCGGCGGCAGTCACGGAAGAGAAACGAACCCGTGCGATGGACCCCGCGGTATTACTTGGCTACTTGGTGTACTTGTCGTACCACTTCTGCCAAATCTTGATGTTGGCGTCGAGACCGAGGGTCGGTTCGGACACCTTCTTCACGTAGGCATCCCATTCCTTGTCGATGCCGCCCTTCTGGACCCACTTCGCGATCTGGTTGTTCGCGTAGTTGGAGATGGCGGTGTTGTTGTTTTGCAGGGTGTTGGAGTCCTCGGTATTCGGGCGCACGTAAATCGGTACGACATCCTTGACGCCGTCGACGCGGTTGCGCGCCTCACGAATGGCCAAATCGGACGCAGTGACCTGGTCGGCGTTGGTGTCGTTGACCATCTTCACGTCGTCGCGAATCCAGCCACCGAAGCGGTCCTGCAGGGCGACGGCGCGGGTATCAGGATATTCGGCGTAGGCTTTAGCCTTGTCGATGGTGTACTGGTGGTCGCCGTCATCGGAGACGATATCCGGAATAGAGCCGAAGAATCCAGCCACGGAAAGCTTCTCGCCGTACATGGCGTCGATCACCTTGTAGATGGCGTCCTGGTTGGCTGCGTTCGGGTTGACGGTCAGGCCGGAACCGGAGTAGGCCCAGCGGCAGGCGTCCTGGGAATAATCCCACTTGACCTGGGAGTCGGGCGTGGAGGCGTCCTTCTTCAGCGGCGGCAGGGTGACGTACTGGTCGCCAAGCGCGTTGCCGTATTCGGCGTAGTTGGACCAACCGAAGGAGACGCCGGTCAGCGCGGTCTTGCCGTCACTGACGGTCTGCGAAGTGTATTGCGAGGCGTCGCGGGTGAGCACATCCTTCGGGATAAGGCCCTTGGCCATGAGTCCGTGCAGGTAGGAGACGACGTCCTTGAGCGCGTCGGAGGTGTAATAGCTCTTAACCTTGCCGTTGTCCACATAATAGCCCTGTTCGGAAGCGCCGCCGCCCATGAAGGAGGTGACCACGCCTTCGGAGTTCATCAGCGCCAGAGGGCTCCACAGGCCGAAGCCGAGGCTGCGGATATTCATCGGCACCTCATCAGCCTTGCCGTTGCCGTTCGGATCCTGGGTCTTGAAGGCTTCGAGCACGTTCTCGAGCTCGTCCCAGGTGGTCGGCATCTGGAGGCCCAGTTTGTCCAGCCAGGTCTTGTTGATGAACATGTGGGTGCCGGAGACCTCATAGCCTTTGCCGCGGTCGGAGGGCAGCATGGCGATCTTGGTGCCATCGGTAACGTACTTCGCGGCGCCCGGCTGGGCCTTGAGGAACTTCTTGACGTTCGGCATCTTGTCCAGATGCGGCTTGAGATCCTCGAAATAGGTGCTGTACTTGGCCGCATCCACCATGCTGAACAAGCTCAAGCCAATGTCCGGGAATTCACCGGCGGCCATCTTGGCGCTCTTCTGCTGGCCCCAAGCGTTGTCGGAGACTTCCTGCCACTTGATGGTGCAATCGCAGGCGGCTTCCAGATCCTTGGTGTACTGGGTGTCCTGCATCGGATGGTCGGTCACGTTGCGACGAACCAGAATGTTGACGATTGGCTTGCCGTTCTCGTCTGTGGTGGCCTGCTTGTTGCCGCAGGCGGCAAACGTCGTGACCATAGTCGCGACTGCAGCTATTGATGCCAACAGGCGAACACTTCTTCGTGCCATGATTAGGCTCCTTCTTCCTTGATGTTTCCTCCCCGTACCGATGTAAGACGCACCGGTACGACCCCGTCAGCCACTTGCTTTGTGGTTGTTTCTTTGCGGTGGTTAACACTATAA
>NZ_JFAN01000049.1:0-15334 GCF_006408855.1 Bifidobacterium sp. UTBIF-68
ATTAATCCATATATCGCCCAACGAAGCGCTTTGTTCGACGAAGGCGCGGACAACGGCTATCTACTGAGAAAACCAAACGGTGATATCTGGCAGACGGACCTTTGGCAGGCGGGAATGGGCATCGTTGATTTTACGAATCCTGCAGCCCGGGAATGGTTCAAGGATCACATCAAGCAGCTGCTGAAAATGGGCGTCGATGCCATCAAGACGGATTTCGGCGAGCGTATTCCGGTTCAGGCGCAATGGTTCGATGGCTCACAGCCAGCGAGCATGCATAACTGGTATACACAGCTGTACAATCAGGCCGTTTTTGAAGCGATTACCGAAACCCGTGGTACCGGTGAAGCCATCCTATACGCACGCTCGGCGACCGTGGGAGGACAACAGCAGCCTGTGCATTGGGGCGGTGATTGCGAATCTACATTCCGTGGCATGGCACAGACGCTGCGAGGAGGATTGTCCCTGGTCTCGTCCGGGTTTGGCTTCTGGAGTCATGATATTGGTGGATTTGAAGGTGAGAAACCGGATTCAGCCGTGTATAAGCGCTGGATACCATTCGGCCTGTTGGGATCCCATTCGCGTCTGCATGGTTCCAAGGTGTACCGTGTTCCGTGGCTCTTCGACGAAGAAGATGAAAAGAACAATGTTGAATTGATTCCGGGGCAGACCGCAGTGGATGTGCTCCGTAAATTCACCAAGCTGAAACTTGAATTGATGCCTTACTTGTATCACATCGGGCTTCAGCCTCATCTCAATGGCACACCAGTGATGCGTTCTCTGTTCATGGAATTTCCGGATGACCCGGCATGCCGTTCATTGGACAGACAGTACATGTTCGGGCCTTCTCTACTGGTGGCACCTATCTTCAATTATTCTGGTGAGGCAGCCTATTATCTGCCACATGGTGTTTGGACGAACTGGTTCACCGGCGAAACGGTACAAGGAGGCGTCTGGCGCAGGGAGATTCATGGTTTTGACTCAATCCCATTATGGGTGCGCGATGGCAGCATCGTCGTGACCCACCCTGGTGCTACGCGACCGGATTATGTATATGGGGAGAATGCTTTAGTTTCCGTATTCCTTAATAATGCCGAAACTGCAGAGGCAACTGTCAGCGAAACCGATTCCTCCTCTGTCGTGTTCACTGCTCGGCGTACTGAAAACGGCATCGAAATCAAGAGTTCCGATGGACGACCATTTAAGGCTCGATTGGGAGGCTCTGGTCGTGTTGTTGAGGCGGGCAAGGGGGCTGCTACCCTGTAACAATGAATCTGACGCCTGAATAGTTGAAAGGCCCTGATGAATCCGAAAGGAATCATCAGGGCCTTTAGTGAATCAGAAGTTCACAATCACTTGGCGAACGTGTTGCCGTAGGTGTCCTCGCCGGCTTCCGCGATGGCGGCGGACTTGCGGGCGATGGCCAGCTCCTCGTTGGTCGGGATCACAGCGATGATCACGGAGGAGTCCGGGGTGGAGATGACGCGCGGCTGCTTGGAGCGGGTGGCGTTCTTCTCCTCATCCAGCTTGACACCGAACGGAGCGAGCTTGTCGCACACCATCTTGCGCACGATGTCATCGTTCTCGCCAACACCAGCGGTGAAGGTGATCACATCGCAGCCACCCATCTGGTAGGTGTAGTTGCCGATGTAGCTCACGATGCGGTGCACGTAGACATCGAGTGCCAGCTTGGCGTCCTCGTTGCCCTCGGACACCAGACGGTGCACTTCGCGCAGGTCGCCGAAACCGGTCATGCCCATCATGCCGGAACGCTTGTTGAACAGGGCATCCAGCTCATCCACGTTCATGTGAGCGTTGCGGATCAGGTGGAAGACCACGGCCGGATCGATGTCACCGGTACGGCCACCCATAACCAGACCCTCAAGCGGGGTCAGGCCCATGGAGGTCTCGACCGGCTTGCCGGAGATTTCGGCGGAGGCGGAGGCGCCGTTGCCGATGTGCAGCACAATCTGCTTGAGGCCCTCAGCCGGCTTGCCGATGACTTCCGGCACCACGGAGGAGATGTACTCGTGGGAAGTGCCGTGAGCGCCGTAACGGCGGATGTGGTACTGCTCGGCGATGTCCTTGTTCAGCGCGTAGGTGCTGGCGGCCTTCGGCAGCTGGAAGAAGAAGGAGGAGTCGAACACGAAGATCTGCGGCACATCCGGCAGGAGGGAGCGCATGACTTCGGCACCCTTGGCTTCCGGGCCGTTGTGCAGCGGGGCGAGCACGGCCAGATCCTTGACCTGATTGATGGTCTTGTCGGTGACCAGTGCCGGCTTCGGGAAGATGGAGCCGCCCTGCACCACACGGTGGCCGACTGCCACGATGCCGGCTTCGGACAGATCCGGGCCATACTCCTTGAAGAAGCCGAGCACGCGCTTCAGACCCTGCTCGTGGTCGTGAATCGGCTCTTCGAGTTCATGCTTCTCGCCGTTGTACTCGTGCTTGTAGTGGCCGTCAATCGGTTCGCCGATCTTCTCGACGAGACCGGAAGCGATACCTTCGCCGGACTCGAGATCAACCAGCTGGTACTTGATCGAGCTGGAACCGGAATTGATGACAAGGACGGTTTTCGCCATTGTGGGCATCCTCCATTGTGATTCGTTTGTTCCCGTGAGCACACGGGTTACCGTTGTTTAGAATACTCGTTGCTTGCTACAAACTACTGCGCTTCGATGGCGGTCAGGGCGATGGTGTTGATGATGTCCTGAACCAGGGCGCCGCGGGACAGATCGTTGACCGGCTTGTTCAATCCCTGAAGCACCGGGCCGATGGCCAGCGCGCCGGAGGAGCGTTGCACCGCCTTGTAGCCGATGTTGCCTGCGCACAGATCCGGGAACACGAACACGTTGACGTGTCCGGCGACGTCATTGCCCTTGGCCTTGGTTGCGGCCACAGTGGGGGACCATGCGGCATCGAACTGGATGGACCCGACCACCGGCAGATCGGGGGCCTTCTCCTTGAGCAGCCTCGTCGCTTCCTCCACCACATCGACATCCGGGCCTTTGCCGGAGCCGAGCGTCGAATAGGACAGCATGCCGACCTTCGGGTCGATGCCGAACGCGCGGGCGGTCTCGGCGGACTGCAAAGCGATTTCGGAGAGCTGCTCGGCATCCGGATTGAGGTTGATGGCGCAGTCGGCGAATACGGCCACATGGTTCTTGAAGCACATGAGGAATGCGCCGGAGACCAGTTTCTGGCCTGGTTTGGTCTTGATGACCTGCAAGGCGGGACGCACGGTATTGGCGGTGGAGTTGATCGATCCGGAAACCAGACCGTCCGCGTAACCCATCACGACAAGCATGGTGCCGAAGTAGCTGGCATCGGCCAGCTGCTGACGCGCCTGTTCCTCGGTCATGCCCTTCTTGGCACGCAGCTCGCAGAGTTTGGCCACCATGGGATTGAGGATGTTCTCATCGTCCATAGCCTGGAAGCGGGCGCGGTCGAGGTAATCGAGGCCCAGCTCCTTGCCGCGTGCCAGGATTGCATCCTTGTCGCCGACGATGATGAGGTTGACGATCTCGCGTTCAAGCAGGTAGTTCGCCGCCTTGATGATGCGGTCTTCTTCGCCTTCGGGCAGCACGATGGTCTTCTTGTTGGTCTTGGCTTTGCCCAGCAGACCGAATTGGAAGGCATACGGTGTGATGGGGGCTTCGGCATCCACATCCAGCGCGGCCAGGACCTCTTCGGTAGGCACATACTTGCGGAAAGTCTCCAAAGCGAGGTTCTTGTTGGACTCGTCGGTGAAGGATACCTGCGGCAGGGTCCAGACCGGCAGCCCGTACTTGGCGAGTGCCTCCTTGACGGATACGGCGTGACGCGGCTCGCATCCGGTGACGAAGATGCCGAGCACCTTGTTGCCGGCGGCTTCCATGCCCTCGATGGACAGCTTGACCGTTTCATCGAGCTCGTGTGGCCAACGATCGATGGTGGCGATTGTCAGGAATACGCCGGCCTGCAGGTCCGCGGCGACATTGGCGTTGAACTCATAGGTGGTCGGATCGTTGACATGGGACTTGTCGGTGCCTACGATCAGCGCGGCATCCGCGCGGGAGACGTCCAGTGCGTCATTGAACGCGCCGACGATGTCGCCACGGGCGGTCTCCTTGTCTGCACGAACCTTGTGAATATCCAGACCAGTGGAGAGCGCCACGCCGAGTCCCGCGTTCGAGGCGGAAAGCAGCACGGGCGTGAAATCGTCATGGTTGGATACCGCCGGGCGGAATACCATCGTCTTGTATTTTGAAGTCAATGCATTGAGCACGCCATAGGCCACTACGTTGCGTCCATTGGCACCTTCCGGGCTGGCGATGTAAACACGGGTTGCGGTCACGATGTTCGTCTCCTTTGATACTCACATGATTGGAACCACACATTATTGTACTGGTGATTGCCGCTGTTCGGCGTGATTTCGTTTTTGTGGCGGTGCCGTAGGCTTGCTTGTTCCGGCGCGCGCATGCGAGATGGGCACACGGGGAGTGTGGCACACGGGGAGTGTGGAGTACAGGGGAGCGGTCTTGGAGGCGATTGGTCGATGTATGGCGTCGATGTATGGCGTTCATGCGGTACAAGGTAACAGAAAAGCCCGGAACCAAAGTCCCGGGCTTTTCTGTTATGCCGTTAGGCTAGCACTGCCGAAACAGTGTCTCACTCGTTGTCGCCAGCGGTTGCGGCGGTAGCGGTGACGGCACCCTTCTCGGAGGTGTTCAGGCCGGAGTACACCCAGTCGGTGTAGTCCGGGTGATCGTAGCCGTTGTCGACAGCGAACTGGAAGGCCTCGTCACGGAACTTCTCGAGCTCGTCGATCTTGGCGGCGTACTTGTCGGCGTCGATCATGCGCAGAGCCTCAGCGGTCAGCTCGTAACGATCGATCTCGTTCACACGAACCATGTCGTACGGGGTGGTGGTGGAGCCTTCCTCCTCGTAGCCGTGGACGTTGAAGTTGTCGTGGTTCGGGCGATCGTAAATCAGGCCGCGCACGTCGTGAGCGTAGGAGTGGTACGCGAACAGCACCGGCTTGTCGGCGGTGAAGATGTCAGCGAACTCTTCGTCGGACAGGGCCTCGTCGTTCTCCTTGGCGGACTGCAGAGCGAGCAGGTCAACCACGTTGACGACCTTGAACTTGATGCCGAGTTCCTTCAGCTTGTCGGAAGCGGCCATGATCTCCTGGGTCGGGACATCGCCAGCGGCGGCAAGCACGATCTCAGCCTCGTCGTTGGACTTCGCGGTGGAAGCCCAATCCCAAGCGGCGGCACCCTTCTCGAGCTCGGCACGAGCCTCGTCGAGGGACAGCCAAGTGGCGGCCGGCTGCTTGCCGGCGATGATGGCGTTGATCTTGTTGGTGGACTTGTAGCACTTCTCGGCGATGGCCAGCAGCATGTTCGCATCGGTGGCGAAGTAGATGCCGATGACGTGGTCGTTGTGGAAGCACTTGTTCAGCAGCAGGGAGGTGACACCCGGATCCTGATGGGAGAAGCCGTTGTGGTCCTGACGCCACACGTGGGAGGAGACCAGCAGGTTCATGGAGGCGATCGGCTTGCGCCACGGAATCTCGCGGACGGTAGCCTCAAGCCACTTGGCGTGCTGGTTCAGCATGGAGTCGATCACGTGCACGAAGGACTCGTAGGAGCTCCAGATGCCGTGACGACCGGTCAGCAGGTAGCCCTCGAGGAAGCCTTCCATCTGGTGCTCGGAGAGCTGCTCGACGACCTGGCCGGAGACGTGCATGTGCTCGTCGACCTCGTCGGAGATGTAGCCGGCATCCCACTGCTTGTTGGTGACCTCGTAGGAAGCCTGCAGACGGTTGGAAGCGGTCTCATCCGGTCCGAAGATGCGGAAGTCGTGCGGGTTGTTCTTGATGATGTCGCGGGTGTAGACACCGAGACGACGGGTGGCTTCGAGCTGACCCCAGCCGTGGCCGTACTTCTCGACTTCCTTGACGGCGTAGTCCTCGATGTTCGGCAGCTTCAGGTCGTCGCGGATAACACCACCGTTGGCGTTCGGGTTGGCACCGATACGCAGCTCACCCTTCGGCATGAAGGCCAGGACGTCGTCCTTGACGGCGCCGTTGGCGTCGAAGAGCTCTTCCGGCTTGTAGGACTCGAGCCAGTTCTTGAGGACCTCGAAGTGGGCCTCGGTGTCGCGGGCGGAAGCCAGCGGCACCTGGTGGGAACGCCAGGAGCCTTCGGTCTTCTTGCCGTCAATGTACTTCGGGCAGGTCCAGCCCTTCGGGGTGCGGAAGATCAGCATCGGGTAGAACGGACGATGCACGTTGTCGGTCTGAGCGGTGGCCTTGATGTCGCAAATCTCATCCCAGATGGTCTCCCACAGCTCGGCGAAGCGGCGGTGGATGGACATGTGGTCCTCATCGTCGAAGCCGGCGACGAACTCGTACGGCTCGTAGCCCATGCCGTGGAAGAACTCGTGCAGCTCTTCGTCGGAGATGCGGGACAGGATGGTCGGGTTGGCGATCTTGTAGCCGTTGAGGTGCAGGATCGGCAGCACGATACCATCGGTGCGCGGGTTCACGAGCTTGTTGGACTGCCAACCGGTGGCCAGAGGACCGGTCTCAGCTTCGCCGTCGCCGACGATGGCCGGGACGAACAGGCTCGGGTTGTCCATGATGGCGCCGTAAGCGTGGGACAGAGCGTAGCCCAGCTCGCCACCTTCGTGGATGGAGCCCGGGGTCTCCGGAGCGAAGTGGGACGGGATGCCGCCCGGGTAGGAGAACTGACGGAAGAACTTCTGCAGACCAGCCTCATCCTTGGTGATCTTCGGGAAGGTCTCGGTGTAGGTGCCGTCCAGGTAGGACTGGGAGGTGCCGGCAGGGCCGCCGTGGCCCGGGCCCATGATGATCACGGTGTTCTGGCCGTGGTCAGCGATGAAGCGGTTGATGTGGCCGATGAGGAAGTTCAGGCCCGGAGTGGTGCCCCAGTGGCCCACCAGACGGTGCTTCACGTCTTCGCGAGTGAAAGGCTCCTTCATCAGCGGGTTGGAACGCAGATAAATCTGGCCGATGGACAGGTAGTTGGCAGCGCGCCAGTACTTGTCAACGCCTTCGAGGGCTTCCTCGGAAACCGGAGCGTTGAGCTTCTTCCAAGGGGTGCCAATAACAGGACTCGTCATGTGTACTCCTGTACTCCTGCACGTATCCGTGCGATTGATTATTTCTGTTCGGTCGCGGGCCCCAGTTCCTTGCGGCACAAGGGTTTCCGCTTCCAATCACTCGTTATGGTACGAGGACAACACGACTTTTGAACGATTTCTTGCGGGTGTGTTCGAAATTGTTATGAAAATAGCACTATTTGTGTGCTTTTCACGATTGATTGTCACTATGTCTTTTAACGGTTCCAGTGCCGAAAATGGCGTAAAACCGCGCCAAATCTGCTTTTGCGGCATTATCCGCACGTTCGATTTAACAAAGTTAATATCGGCGTGTTGTTTCTTGCATCTATGTAGTTTGTTCGTATTTCGCACATAGTTTTATGCGTGTCGGGCTTGTCTGCTTGACCGGTGATAATCGGTGTGTTGCAACCCACGTAAAATCCCAATGAACGTTAGGGGAATATCAATGGCAAACGGTCCTGTGCTCGTCGTCGACTTCGGCGCCCAGTATGCCCAGCTCATCGCCCGCCGTGTGCGTGAGGCCGGAGTCTATTCCGAGCTGGTCCCTCATTCCATGCCGGTCGATGAGATCCTGGCCAAGGATCCCAAGGCAATCATTCTTTCCGGCGGTCCGGCCTCCGTGTTCGAGCCCGGTGCGCCGACCATAGATACTAAGGTGTTCGAGTCCGGCGTTCCCGTGCTCGGCATCTGCTATGGCTTCCAGGTCATGGCCTACGAGCTTGGCGGCAAGGTGGACAAGGCCGCTCTGGGCGAGTACGGCAAGACCGAGGCCGTCGTGGATGAGGCCGAGGGCATCCTCGCCGGTTCCCCGGCCGAACAGACCACTTGGATGAGCCACGGTGTGGCCGTCGAGCAGGCCCCGGCAGGCTTCGAGGTGATCGCCCACACCGAGGGCGCCCCCGTGGCTGCCATGGCGGACGAATCCCGCAAGCTGTACGGTGTGCAGTGGCATCCCGAGGTCAAGCATTCGCCGCTCGGCCAGCAGCTCATCGAGAACTTCCTGCACCGCTGCGCCGCGCTACCCGACGATTGGAACGCTTCGAGCATCATCGACGATCAGGTGAAGAAGATTCGCGAAAAGGTCGGCGACGCCGAGGTGATTTGCGGCCTGTCTGGCGGCGTGGACTCCGCTGTGGCCGCCGCTCTCGTGCACAAGGCCATCGGCGACCAGCTCACCTGCGTGTTCGTCGACCACGGCCTGCTCAGGAAGGGCGAGGTCGAGCAGGTCAAGCATGACTTCGTCGAGGCCACCGGCATCCGCCTGATTACCGTGGACGCAGCCGACGACTTCCTCACCGCTCTGAAGGGCGTCTCCGAGCCGGAACGCAAGCGCAAGATCATCGGCGAGAAGTTCATCCGTACCTTTGAGAAGGCCCAGCAGCAGGTGCTTGAGGAGGCTGGCGCCCGAGGCAAGGAAGTCAAGTTCCTCGTGCAGGGCACCCTCTACCCGGACGTCGTCGAATCCGGCGGCGGTGACGGCGCGGCGAACATCAAGAGCCACCACAACGTCGGCGGTCTGCCCAAGGACATCAAGTTCCAGCTCATCGAGCCATTGCGTACCCTCTTTAAGGACGAGGTGCGCGCCATCGGCACCGAGCTCGGCCTGCCGGACGAGATCGTCTGGCGCCAGCCGTTCCCAGGCCCGGGCCTCGGCATCCGCATCATCGGCGAGATCACCAAGGAGCGTCTGGACCTCCTGCGCGAAGCCGACGCCATCGCCCGCGAGGAGCTCACCAAGGCAGGTCTCGACCGTGACATCTGGCAGTGCCCGGTTGTGCTGCTCGCCGACGTCCACTCCGTCGGCGTGCAGGGCGACGAACGTACCTATGGTTCTCCGATTGTTCTCCGCCCGGTGAGCTCCGAGGATGCCATGACCGCCGACTGGGCTCGCGTCCCCTACGACGTGCTCGCCACCATCTCCACGCGCATCACCAATGAATGCCGCCAGATCAACCGCGTGGTGCTGGATTGCACTTCCAAGCCCCCGGCAACCATCGAATGGGAGTGACATTCAGCGATGGAGCGTTAGCTGCGTTGCTCCTCGGTCGCGGTATCCGTCTGGGTATAGCGGCTTCTTCGTGAAGTATCGGGGATGGATATGCGCGAATCTATAGGCTCCGGCCGATGCGATTGATGTCGCAGGCCGGAGCCTTATTCATACTCTCGTGGCTTTCCGTGACAACGATTCTCTCTCCCCCCAGTCTGCTTCGCTGACAGCCCGTCCTGCAATCACGAACATGGTCGGGGTGTGTGGCTTCAGGACTTTTCCGGTATAATTTTGCCGTTCATGACGCTGTGAAGGAAAGAGAAGCCGACCTCCATGCACCAGGGATTCGACAACGAGAAGTACATCGCTCTTCAGGCCGACAATATCAAGAAACGCATCGCACAGTTCGGCGGCAAGCTGTATCTGGAATTCGGCGGCAAGCTGTTCGACGATTACCATGCGTCGCGCGTGCTGCCCGGTTTCGAGCCGGATGTGAAATTCCGGATGCTCCAAAGCCTTACGGACGAGGTCGAGATTGTCATCGCCGTCAATGCCAATCATATCGAGAAGGCCAAGATGCGCGGTGACTTGGGCATCACGTATGACGAAGATGTGCTCCGTCTTATCGACGTGTTCCGTTCGCATGGCATGCTGGTCGGCTCCGTGGTGCTGACCCAGTACGCTGGCCAGCCCGCAGCTGACGCCTACCGTCACCGTCTCGCACAGCTGGGAGTCATCTGCTATCTGCATTATCCGATTGCCGGGTACCCGCACGATATCGAGCATATCGTGTCGGCCGAAGGCTACGGCAAGAACGATTACGTGGAGACCAGCCGTCCGCTGGTCGTGGTGACGGCCCCCGGTCCCGGTTCCGGCAAACTCGCCACATGCCTGTCCCAGCTGTACCACGAGCATCAGCGCGGCATCGACGCCGGATACGCCAAATACGAGACGTTCCCCGTATGGAACCTGCCGCTGAATCATTCGGTCAACATCGCCTACGAGGCCGCCACCGTCGATCTGGACGACGCCAACATCATCGATCCGTTCCACCTTGAGGCCCACGGCGAGACCACCGTCAACTACAACCGCGACGTCGAGGCGTTCCCCGTGCTCAAGGCCATGATGGAGCGGATCATGGGGGAGAGCCCATACCAGAGTCCCACCGACATGGGCGTCAACATGGTCGGATACGCCATCGTGGACGATGATGTGTGCCGAGATGCGGCCCGCATGGAAATCGTGCGACGTTTCTTCGATGCGGCAGTGCGGTTCAAGCGTACCGGTGCCGGGGAAGAACAGGTGGAACGCTTGCGGTCGATTATGAACAAGGCTGGTGTGACCCCTGATCTGTCACCTGCCCGCAAGGTGGCGCTCGCCAAGGAGTCCGACACCGGGGCGCCTGCCGGAGCGATGGTGCTGCCGGATGGCCGTGTGGTGACCGGCAAAACCGGCGAATTGCTCGGCGCGGCAAGTGCTTTGCTGATGAATGCGCTCAAGGCGATTACCGGGGTGGATGACGATGTCCTCGTCATCGATGATGCGGCGATCGAGCCGATCTGCCGATTGAAGACCGAACACCTGCATAGCACGAACCGGCGTCTGCATTCCGACGAGACGCTGATTGCGCTGTCCATCACCAGCGCTACCAGCACGGTGGGCGCACAGGTCATCGCCGGTCTTGAACAGCTTCGGGGCTGTGACGCCTTCTTCTCGGTCATCATCTCCGCGGCGGATGAGGCGCTCTACCGCAAACTCGGCATCAACATATGCTGTGAGCCCAAATACGAACGGGTAAGCCTGTATCACAAGTAAGGAAACGTCTCGATGGTCATATGCGTCCGTGCTGTCTGCCAGGACTGTTTCGGCGATAGTTGTCGGCTCGGTGAACAACAGGCGACGCCGGCGTGTATCGCGGTCTTCAAGAGCAGCTATGCTGGAATGTGCATCAGCGAGACCACACGTTGGGAGTAATGGTGAGCGCAATCCTTGAGGGGAAGCCTGATAAGAACCTGATTCTCGTTACGGGAAGAATCCATCCGAAACTGGCCGAAGATGTTGCACAACAGCTTGGCATCGATTTGCTGGAGACCACGGCATACGATTTCGCGAACGGCGAGATGTATGTGCGGTACACCGAATCGGTGCGAGGCGCTGACGTCTTCGTGCTGCAAAGCCACTATCAGCCGATCAACAAGGCGATTATGGAGCAGCTCATCATGATCGATGCGCTGAAACGAGCTTCGGCACGATCCATTACCGCCGTGTGCCCGTTGCTGGGATACTCCCGTCAGGACAAGAAGCATCGCGGTCGTGAGCCCATCTCCTGCCGTCTGGTCTTCGACCTGCTCAAGACCGCAGGCGCCGACCGTATCATGTCGGTTGACCTTCACGCCGCGCAGTCCCAGGGCTTCTTCGATGGTCCGGTCGATCATCTCATCGCCATGCCGGTGCTGGTCGATTACATCCGCGACCGATTCCGTGGACAGCTCGACAATGTGACCGTCGTGTCCCCGGATGCGGGTCGTATCCGCGTGGCCGAGCAGTGGGCTCAACGACTTGGCGGCGGTCCTCTGGCGTTCGTGCACAAGACGCGCGACATCACCCGCCCGAACCGCGCGGTCGCCAACCGAGTCGTCGGTGACGTGAAGGGCAAGGACTGTGTTCTGGTCGACGATCTGATCGACACGGCCGGCACCATCGTGGGGGCGTGTCACGTGCTGCAGGAGGCTGGAGCGAAGTCGGTGACTGTGGTGGCCACGCATGGCGTGCTTTCCGGTCCGGCGGTCGAACGACTGAAGGATTGTGGCGCACGTGAAGTGGTGTTGACCGACACGGTTCCGATTCCCGAGGAGAAGCGCTGGGATGGATTGACGGTACTGTCCATCGCTCCGCTGCTTGCCAGCGCAATCCGAGCGGTGTTCGAGGATGGTTCGGTCGCCGAACTGTTCGACACCTATCCGGAACATCACGGTCAGGGTTTCCTCTTCGCCTGAGGGTGAAACAGAAGCGGTCGTCGGTAGCGGAGGCGAGGCTGTTGGTTGCGGTTCACGCAGCGCAGTCGGCTCTCGTTTCCGCGACGCGTCGGCATCAGGCGTGTCGCGGCGGATGGTCCGCTATGACACGTGTTTGAGGGCGCGACATGACGTGCCCTTTCGACAAATGCCGAACATATGGTATAAATGAACACTTGTGGGTCATAAACCCACGATTCCCCCATGGTGTAATGGCAGCACACGGGTCTTTGGAACCCTTTGTCTTGGTTCGAGTCCAGGTGGGGGAGCGATTGACGGCCGCTCGACATTCGGGTGGCCGTTCATTGTTTTTCCGTCTATTGTTTTAGATTGTTTGCAATAGCATCAGTTATTCCGACTCGAAGGGAATACGTCACTTATGGCATTATCCGCAGCCATCATCCTCGCCGCGGGCGAGGGCACCCGCATGCGTTCCAACAAGCCGAAGGTATTGCATACCTTCGCCGGCAAGACCTTCCTCAACCGTGTGATGGACTCGGTGTCCGCGCTGAATCCGGACACACTCGCCGTGGTCGTCCACTTCCAAGCCGAGCGCGTGGCCGAGGCGGCACGTTCATACGATGGGAACGTGACCATTGTCCATCAGGACGACATCCCCGGCACCGGTCGTGCAGTGCAATGCGCCATGGCTCAACTTGCCGCAGAGGGGGAGCTCGATGGTCCTGTGCTGATCGCCGCGTCGGACATGCCGTTGCTGGACAGCGACACGCTGCGCAAGCTGGTGGAGTTCCACATTGCTTCCGGTGATGGTGCCACCGTGCTCACCACGATTCTTGACGACCCCACTGGTTATGGCCGCATCATCCGTGACCGCGAAGGCAACGTGCTGCGCATCGTCGAGCAGAAAGACGCCAACCGCAGCGAACTCGCGGTGCAGGAAGTGAACACCTCGGTCTATGTATTCGAGGCTTCGGTGCTCAGCGAGGCCATCGCCGGGCTCAAATCGAACAATGCCCAAGGCGAGTTCTACCTGACCGATGCATTGGAAACCGCCAAGGCCGCCGGCAAGGTCGGCGCATTCGCGGCTCCCGATCCGCTCACCGTGGAGGGGGTGAACGATCGCGTACAGCTTGCCGCCCTTGCCAAGACCTACAACCGTCGCGTCTGCGAACGGTGGATGCATGAGGGCGTGACCATTCTCGACCCGGAAACCACGTGGATCGAGGATGACGTCAAGATCGGGCGCGATGCCACCATTCTGCCTGGTTCCTTCCTGCAGGGACACACGGTGATCGGCGAGGACGTTGTCGTCGGCCCGTACACCACATTGATTGACGCCACGGTCGATGACGGCGCGGTGGTGGAGCGCTCGCGCGTGCAGGAATCCCACATCGGCGCGCGAACCAATATCGGACCGTGGACGTATCTGCGTCAGGGCAACGAATTCGGCGAGGACGCCAAGGCCGGCGCCTTCGTGGAGATGAAGAAGGCGCACATCGGCAACGGCACCAAGGTGCCGCATCTGAGCTATGTGGGCGATGCCCAGCTCGGCGACCACACCAACATCGGCGGCGGCACCATCACCGCCAACTACGACGGCGTGCATAAGAACCGCACCACCATTGGTTCCGGCTGCCATGTGGGCGCCGGCAACCTGTTCGTCGCTCCGGTGCAGGTGGGTGACAATGTGACCACCGGAGCCGGCTCCGTGGTGCGCCATCCAGTGCCCGACGACACGATGGTGTATTCCGAGAACACGCAGCATAACGTCGAGGGCTGGAAGCCCGCCTGGGAGCGCTGATCAATGCCGGCATTGCAGGATTCCATCAACGCTGTACGTGTCGCCGCAGAAGCCGCTGACCGACTCAAGGCCACCGATATCGTGGCCTTTGACGTGGCAGATCTATTGGGCATCACCGATATCATGATGATTGCCGGCGCCTCCAACGAGCGTCAGGTATTGGCCGTGGCCGAGGAGATCGAGAAGGATCTGTATCTCAAATGCGACGGTCGCCAGCCTCGCTCACGCGAGGGACTGACCGAAGGCCAATGGGTGCTGCTCGACTACGGTGACTTCGTCATCCACGTCATGCACGATGAGGCTCGCGAATTCTATGGTCTGGAACGGCTGTGGAAGGATTGCGAGTCCATCGACCTCCAGCTCGAGCATCCCGAAACCGCTGCACATCATGAGGATGATTCGCGGATAGATGCTTATGCTTCTCTGGGCGACGAATGACGAGACTGTCGCCCAGAGACCTACAATGATGTTGTGGCGGCAGTTGACGATGGTCATGCCGCCACATGCATACGCTGCATATGACTTGTGATATTGGCACGTGTACAGGTAAGGACTGTTCCATGGCACTTCAGCATGTTCGCTCTATTTTTCTGGTCCGACATGGACGCACGTCCTATAACGCGGAACACAGGCTTCAGGGGCAGGTGGATATTCCGCTGGATGCCGTAGGGCAGTGGCAGGCTCGTCAGACTGCTGCGGCGCTGAAGGACCTGTATGTGGATCGTCGGCCGGAAACCGATCGTTGCATCATCGTATGCTCCGATCTCTCCCGTGCACATGACACTGCACAGGCTTTTGCTGATGCGCTGGACGGAGCGGAAGTGCATGATGATCCGCGTGTGCGCGAACGCAGCTTCGGCGACTGGGATGGACATGCCGTATCTGAATTGGCAGAACGTTATCCCAAGGATTTCCGTTCATGGATGGAACATCGCGGCGGGGAGCTGAAATATGGCGCCGAGCCCAAGGAGCATGTGGGGGAGCGTGGCGTCGAAGCGCTGAACGACTGGTCCACGCGTGCTGGCCTCGATACCGATCTGTTCGTCTTCTCCCATGGGGCGTGGATCGCGCAGACGCTTCAGACGTTGCTCGGACTGAGCCGTGTGGATGGCACGTTCGCTTCAGTGGTGTCCATGCGCAATGCCCACTGGGTGCGTCTGGTGCCGATGGACGTGACCGACGAGAACGGGGAGACCGTGCGCTGGCGTCTCATGGATTACAATCATGGTCCCGCCATCGCCGACACGGATGCATGGGAGCGTGAACGGTGAGACGGAGCCGCAAATTACAGGCATGTAATGGCGCGACACACCGAATGTTGCCTTAAACGCAAACTCGTCGTAATGTATACGAGGTCCAAAACGGAAAACACATTGGACACGGGGCTATAGCGCAGCTGGTAGCGCATCTCCATGGCATGGAGAGGGTCGGGGGTTCGAATCCCCC
>NZ_JFAN01000050.1:0-13266 GCF_006408855.1 Bifidobacterium sp. UTBIF-68
GAAAAAACCCCGGCAGGCTCGAGACAGACTGGCAATCAAAAAACGACTCTAAAAAGTAGTACAAACACGCTCTTGAGTTCTCAAACCACCACCACACACAAACCGATCCGGAAACCAACCATCAGGAGGAAACCCGAACCGCTCAGCGGCAGCGAGTAGATAACTTACACGAACACAAGAACAAACGCAAACCGGCATGCGAGAACCACGCCCAAATCGTTGAAACGACGGCGTTACACCGGCGTGTCGAAAACAACGTCCCCGACCCCCGACACCGCCAATATACCGCCGCAAACAACCGAAAACCACCCAACAACCGCTCCCCACCGGCGTGTTCCCCAACAATTCACCCACACGCAAACCCACGAGCAACAACAACGATTGTGTCACACTCACGCCAATCGACCGATGCACGAGCAAAACACGGCAGAATCGTTGCAGCACAGACCACGAAAAAGGCGGCAACCGGAGAAAACCGATTGCCGCCCAGGGATGGTCAGATGACGTGATACTCGCGTAGCAGGGTGACGATGTCGGTGCCGTCGAGCTTCTTCAGCACCTTGCCGAGCACAGCCTTTTCGATGAAGTTGAGTTTCATATCGGCCACCGGCTTGCCATCACGCAGTTTGACCGTGGCGTTCAGCAGGTTGCGCACGTCATAGACACTGCCCCACACCTCCGGCACACCGCGATCGACATCGAGCAGGGTATACACCGCCTCCATGCCGGTGCGCATCGAATACTCGGTAGTAAAGATCGTGTCGCGTGGGGTTTCGGCGAACTGACCGAGGAACGCGAAGTTCACGGCGCCATCCGGCACCACGTCCGGACGATCACCGGCGGCACGTGGCATGAAGAACGCTGTGATGTACGGCATCATGACCGGTACGGTGTTGGCGTGGCTCTTGGCAAGCGCCTCGATCTTGTCGGTCGGCACACCCATGTGGTAGAGCCACTCTTCGCAGATCTCCTCACCCGTGCATTCGGTCATCGGCTTCTTGATGTAGTTGCCGGGCTTGTCGGGGAACAGGCCGTACACCCACACGCACAGCTGGTCCTTGGGCTGGTCACGGAACTGCTGCTGACGGTTGAGCGTCCAGCTCATCAACCAGTTGGAGTCGGTGACGGTGACGATGCCGCCCGTCACCACATGACCGGTGAAGGGGTCGCGTTTGCAGATGCGCTTGATATACGGCGGAATCTCCCCGTCAAGCGTGGTGACGGTGGCGCTCATCCATTTGGTGGCCTGCGGATCGGAGCAGAACTTGTCGGGATGACCGAAGCTGGGATCCTGACGCGCGATATTGCGCCACATATCCCAGCCACCGCCGGGCTTCAGGTCCGGATTCCAAGCGGCTGGCGAGTGCTGCGAGCCCATGGTGGAGTTCTCCACGCAACCGCCGTTGGTGATGAATACGTAATCGTTCTCGGTCAGATCGATCGATGACTTCTCGCCCTCATGATCAAGGTCGATGCGTACGGCGAGTTTCTTGGTGGGGCTGGAGTACGGATTGCGCTTGAAGACACCGGAAGTCGCCTGGATCTTCAGAATCGTGTCCTGACCGACGCCGGTATGCTCACGCTTCGGCCCATCTCCGCCGCCGATGGCGAATTCGACGTTATCGACCTTGGTGTTGTAGTGGAATTGCACGCCATGGCTTTCCAAGTACTTGACCATCGGCAGAATCATCGACTCGTACTGGTTGTAGCGGGTGAAACGCAGTGCGGAGAAGTCCGGCAGACCGCCGATGTGATGAATGTAGCGCTTGATGTACAGCTTCATCTCGAGCGCAGAGTGCCAGTTCTCGAAAGCGAACATCGTGCGCCAGTACATCCAGAAGTTGGAGTTCAGCACCTCGTCGTCGAAGAAATCGGTGATCGGCTTGTCATACAATTCCTCGTCAGGCGTGAAGAACAGTTTCATGATCTCTTGCGAGGCCTTGTCGGACAGCCCGAACTTGCCGTTGGTGCCGGCGTCCTTGCCGAGATCCTTGGTGGCTCGGCATAGGGAGTAGTTCGGATCCTCCTTGTTGAGCCAGTAGTACTCGTCCAGCACGGAGATGCCTTCGGTCTCGATGGAGGGGATGGATCGGAACAGATCCCACATCACCTCGAAATGGTTGTCCATCTCACGACCGCCGCGCATCACGTAGCCGAGGCCGGGGATCTCGGCACCATCGCAGGCACCGCCGGGTACCGAATCCTTTTCGAAGATATGGATGTGGTCACCTGGCATCTGACCGTCGCGCACCAGATAGCACGCCGCAGATAGTGCGGCAAGACCTGTCCCGATGATGTAGGCGGATTTCCGATCGACTCCGGCAGGCTTCTTCGGACGGGCGAACGCTTCATAATTGCCGTTCGAGTAGTACATGATGCTCCTCCTTTGGAGAGTGTGTTGACATTCCGTCAACTTCTTGTATAGACATATTGTCGCATTATTTGCCGATTCGCTATAGGCAACTGTCGGCGTTGTGTGGGATTTCAGAAAACTCCCCTGATACGAGGGGAGTCAATGGATCAGATGTTGCCGCGCACGTGCTGGTCGGCCCATGACTGGGAGTGCGTGAACGTGGCCGGGTTGGCGCTGACGTTGGCATGCGGATCATCAAGCGCGTCGATGGCTGCGAGCTCGGCATCAGTCAGGTCAAAAGCGGCACTGGCCAGATTCATCTTCATGCGATCCACATGCTTGGACTTCGGAATGACGATACGGCCCTCCTGGGTATGCCAACGCAACACCACCTGCGCCGGCGTGACGCCATGTGCCTTGGCAGACGCAATCACAGGAGCAGATTCGATGTCCTTGCCGTGGCCCAGTGGGCTGTATGCCTCGGTGACAATGCCATGAGCCTTGCAGTACTTGAGATTGCCCGGCTGGGAATAACGCGGATGCACCTCAATCTGGTTGACCGCTGGCGCCTCGCCGGAATCTTCGATAATGCCGCGCAGATGCTCAGGCAGGAAATTGCTGACGCCCGGCACGCGAATCACGCCTTCATCGCGCAGTCTGAGCAACGCGCGCCATGTCTCCTTGTAGAAACCGGCTGCGGGGAAGGGCCAGTGAATCAGATACATGTCGACGACATCCACCTTCAGCTTGCGGCGGGATTCCTCGAACGCCACCATGGCGGAGTCGTAGCCTTGATCGCAGTTGCGCAGCTTGGTGGTAACCCATACTTTACCGGCCATGCCAGTGGCCTTGAGCGCGTCGCCCACCTGCTCCTCGTTGTAATAGGCTGCGGCGGTGTCGATGTGGCGGTATCCGATCTCCAGTGCCTCCTCGACCGCCCGCTGGGTATCCTCGGGAGGAATCTGGAATGTACCGAATCCGATCTGGGGAATCACGGAATGCGCCTTGTCGTTCAACGTCAGTTCGGGGGAAACCAGTTGCTGTTCGCTCATGACGATCCTTTCGCTATGGAAACGGATTTCCGCCTTCATGCTACTCCTGCGGCGCTCCGTTGCCGCCCTGCGCACCCTTATTTCGCCATTCGCATTCGGGCTTGTCCTCGACTAACGGAGCGGGTGAGCGGGATGGACGGGTTGGGCATCGTGGACCGGATGGACTGGGTGATTCACGAGGTCGCGTTCAATCCATGCCATGACAAGGTCGGCGAGACGGTCCACCTCGTCGTCGGTCAATGTGCGTCCTTGAGGAATGCGATGCCACTTCTCGATGCACCCACGGCAGCAGGTGGCCGTGGCATGCTGCGCGGTGAATACCGGATGGCCGCGCCATGGCGTCTGTCTGCCGTCGTTCTTCGGCTCTGCCGCACCGACCCGGTCGCGCAGCATCTCATGTGCATGGCGATTGATGACCGCCTTGCCCTTGTCGCGCGCATAGGCGCGGTCCTTGTCGCTCAATACGAACTTGGCGCGAAACTTCGAATGAGATAACCGTCCCAAGGTTTCCGCTATCCAGCGTTGCTCTTCGTGCTCCGCACCGTGCTGTTCTGCATCGTCCACAGTTCTATATGGTAGTGGCTTGTTTTGCTAATAATTGAGCACTGCATCTTCTGTCTCTCCCCCAGTCAGCTTCGCTGACAGCCCCCTCATCAGAGGGGGCCGAAGTACCACCTCTGTTTGTTTCACGGCAACGCAGGGTCCAATGCCACTTAGACAATTGCGAGACAGATCAGTAGTACCCGCAACTTACCCTCAGGCGGCAGGCAAACAGCTCGGACCGAACAGAATCTTGATCTCCGCGAACAGAGAGGTATCTCGTTTCACACGGAATCGATCACCGAACGTCAGCACTCGAGCATTGCCCTTGTCATCCATGACGGCGAGATGCACCTCGCTGTATCCGGGATGACTGGCGAGCACCTGACCGAGACGCGACATGCGATCACGCTCCAAAGCCGCAATCGGCAATGTGATCAACAGGGGGCGCTCATCCTCGGCCTCCAATGTCGGCACCTGCATTTCCGTAGCTCTCAGCGACACCGTTTCGTCACGAAGCTCGACCTGGCCGCGAATCTGCACCACGGCGTCGACGGCAAGTTCCGAAGCCGCTGCCTCATATACCTTGCCGAAGAACATGCACTGAATCGAGCTTTCCATGTCCTCGATGGTCACGATGGCCCAAGGATTGCCCTTCTTCGAGACACGCCTGTCGACACCCGTGACCAGACCCGCAAGGGTGACCTGCTGGCCGTCCGGCATGGTTTTGGCGCGGTCGATGAGATGCGCGATGGACATCTCACGCAGGGACGCCAATATAGACTGCATGCCGGAGAGCGGGTGGTCGGACACATACAGGCCGAGCATCTCGCGTTCGAAGTTGAGTTTGGTCTTCTTGTCCCATTCCTCGACGTCCGGCACCGTGACGGAGGCATCACCCATGGCCTCCGCTCCCCCGTCCTCGGTGTCGGCGAACAGGTCGAACTGGCCTTCCGCCTGTTTGCGTTTCAGGCTCACCACCGAATCGATGGCGGCCTCGTGCACCGTGAACAATGCCCGACGATTCGGGTCGATGGAGTCGAAGGCGCCGGCTTTGATCAGGGATTCGACCAGGCGCTTGTTCAGCGCGGTCAACGGCACTCGACGGATGAAATCCATGAAGTTCACGAACCTGCCGCGCGGTCCTTCACGTTCGGCGATGATATCGGCCACCGCCTTCTCTCCCACGTTGCGAATCGCGCCGAGGCCGAATCGCACGACGTCGCCGACTGCGGAGTATTCGTAGACGGATTCGTTGACGTCCGGGGAGAGCACCTGAATGCCCATGCGCCGCGCCTCGCCCAGATAGAGTGCGGTCTTGTCCTTGTTGGTGGCCGCGCCCTGCAGGAGGGCGGCCATGAACTCGACCGGATAATGGGTCTTGAGATACGCGGTCCAATACGAAATCAGACCGTAGGCGGCCGAGTGCGCCTTGTTGAACGCGTATCCGGAGAACGGGACCAGGATGTCCCATACGGCGTTGGCGGCTTCCTCGGAGTAGCCGTGTTCCTTCATGCCGGCGAAGAACGGTACCTTCTCCTTGGCCAGCACCTCCGGCTTCTTCTTGCCCATCGCTCGGCGCAGCACGTCGGCCTTACCGAGGGAGTATCCGGCGAGGATTCGGGCCGCTGACTGCACCTGCTCCTGGTAGATGATCAGGCCGTACGTCTCGTCGAGCACCTGCTTGAGCGGTTCCTCGAGCTCCGGATGAATAGGCGTGATCTTCTGCAGACCGTTCTTGCGCTTGGCGTAGTTGGTGTGCGAATCCATCGACATCGGGCCCGGACGGTACAGGGCGATCAATGCGGAGATGTCGTTGAAATTGTCGGGCCGCAGGGTCTTGAGCAACGAGCGCATGCCGTCGGAATCAAGCTGGAACACGCCCAGCGTGTCGCCTCGCGAAAGAAGCTGGTAGGTCTCTTTGTCGTCCAGTGGGATCTTCGTGTAATCAATCGCAGGCTTGCCGTTCGCCTCGATGTTCCTCAACGTGTCATGGATCACCGTCAAGTTGGACAGCCCGAGGAAGTCCATTTTCACCAGACCAAGCGTTTCGCATGTATGGTATTCGAACGTGGTGGTGATGGTGCCATCGGTGCGTTCCAGCAGAGGCGACGTGTCGGTGATCGGTGCGCTGCCCATAATCGTGGCGCATGCGTGTACACCGGTCTGGCGGATCAGGCCTTCGATGCCCTTCGCCTCGTCGGTGATGCGGCGTGCATCCGGGTCGGATTCGTACATCTCGCGGAACTCGCGGGCCTCGGCGTACCGTTTTGCCGTGGGGTCGAAGATATCGTGCAGGCTGATGTCCTTGCCGCCGGTCGCGGCCGGGGGCAGCGCCTTGGTGACTTTCTCGCCCACCGAGAATTCGTAGCCCATGATGCGGGCGGAGTCCTTCAACGCCTGCTTGGTCTTGATGGTGCCGTAGATCACACACTGCGCCACCTTGTCGGTGCCGTACTTCTCGCCGCAGTACTCGATCACACGGGCGCGACCCTCCGGGTCGAAGTCCACATCGATATCCGGCAGGGAGACTCGCTCCGGGTTCAGGAACCTCTCGAAGATCAGACCGTGCTGCAACGGATCCAACTCGGTGATGCCCATCGCGTAGGCCACCATGGCGCCTGCCGCCGAACCACGGCCGGGCCCCACCATGATGCCGTGGTCCTTGGCCCACTGGATGTAGTCGGCCACGACGAGGAAGTAGCCGCAGAACTGCATCTGGCAAATCACGCCGCACTCATAGTCGGCCTGTTTGAGCACCTCCAGCGGCGGATGGCCGTCATACCGCTTTTCGAGGCCCTCCTCCACCTTCTTCAAGAACAGGCTGGTCTCATCCCAGCCTTCCGGGCATTCGAAGCGTGGCATGAACGCGCCGTCCTCATGATCGTCGAACATCACGTTGCAGCGTTCCGCGATGCGCAGCGTATTGTCGCACGCTTCCGGGAATTCCTTGAACAGCGCGCGCATCTCCCCCGCGGTCTTGATGTAGTAGCCGGTACCGTCGAATTTGAATCGGTCGGGGTCATCCAATCGTGAACCGGAGTTGATGCACAGCATGGCGTCCTGTGCACCCGCGTCTTCGGCATGCACGTAATGCGAATCGTTCGTGGCCAACAGCGGTGCGTTCAGCTTCTTCGCGATGTCGAGCAGGTCCCGGGTCACCTGCGTCTCGATCTTCAGGCCATGATCCATGAGCTCGATAAAGAAATTATCCCTGCCGAAGATGTCCTGCATCTCACCTGCCGCACGCAGCGCCTCATCGAACTGACCCAGGCGCAGACGGGTCTGGATGATGCCCGAGGGGCAGCCGGAGGACGCGATTACGCCCTTGGAGTAGGTGGAGAGCACCTCCTTATCCATACGCGGATAGCGTTGGACGCGACCTTCGAGGTTCGCCACGGAACTGGCCTTGATCAGATTGACCAGACCCTCGTCATTTTCGGCCCACATCGTCATATGAGTAATCAGACCACCGCCAGAGACGTCATCGCGGCGCTGGGCTTCCGTGCCCCAGTGCACACGGGACTTGTCCTGACGCGCGGTTTCCGGCGTGACATACGCCTCGATGCCGATGATCGGCTTGACTCCATTGGACACGCAGTTGGTGTACATCTCGTAGGCGCCATGCATGTTGCCATGGTCGGTGATGGCGACGGCCGGCATGCCCAGCTCGGCGACGCGCTTCGCCAATGCGGGAATCTTCGAGGCACCGTCCAGCAGCGAATAGTGCGTATGGTTGTGCAGATGTACGAAGTTCCCGGTTTCAGCCATGAGGTCAACCATACCTTAGAGTCTTGTCGGCTATAAATATGTCCTGATTCCCCGCGCAGGAACAATATGCGTCAGCGGGCAATGCTTTTGCGAATCAAAATAAGGTGTCGAACTGTCGTTTATTCTTGCTGCGCGCTAAAGCCGTGGATCCCAAGATGTTCACTCTCGGCAGCCCCAGTTCCGCACATGTGTGCGAATCGAATGCGACGGCAACGGTTCCATCCACTTGTTGGATGAGCGATGTGAATCCCGACAGAGGGCGGGCACTGAGCACGATGGACCCTTCACGGACGAATCGCCTCTGCGGGAATTGTGCTATGCGATCCGCTACACCCCTGAGTCGTTCATCGTGCATCCAGTCGCCGATTGCCTCCGCACCGGAGGATGCATCATGCTGTTGTCCGAGTGCGCCGGACACCGCTCTGATGGCTTTCGCCAACCCGTACTTCACGTACTCCACTGTGGGTGCCACATGGCCCTCCCCGTATCGTTCGCGCAGCACCTTCAACGCGAGCGGGGCGATTCCCGATTCGTCGCGCAGCGTCACCACAGGGAATTTCGGATTCCTCCCATTGATGAAACGGCCCGCCGACATGCCAAGCTCCATCGGGTTCGTTTGAGTGATGCCCAATGCATGGCACACGAGACTGGCCCATGCTCTTCCTTCACTGTCGGCGAACACGTAACCCGATTCCTCAAGTTGTTGCTTCATGTCCGCGACCGCCAGCAGATACTCCTCCGCATGCACAAGTCCGATTGCGTACAGTTCCTGCTCCATACGTTTCCTGATATCATCGGTCATCGCACCATGCAGACGGTCCGCCCCGGCCTCGACCATCCGACGTAGAGCACTGGCTGCAGATTCTTCCGGGCAATAATTATGGGTCGGCATCAACGAACCTTCAGCTTGAGGATGAAATCCGGCCCGGCATCGTTCGGCGATAAGCAACGTATTGTCACATGCCTCAGGAATGTCCGCGAACAGACTTCTCATCTCATATCCGGACAGTATGTGATACCTTTCTCCATAAAGTCGGAACCGAGACGGATTGTTCCAACTGTCACCGGCTTCGATGCACATGCGCATCTCCTGAGCTATCCGGGCCGCGGGACTCGCATAATGCACGTCTGCGGTCGCCACCATGGGAGCATCGAGTTTGCGGGCAATTTCAAGCAGACCGGACCGCACCCGCCGTTCCATCTCCAGTCCGTGATCCATGATTTCAACGAAGAAATTCCCGCGTCCGAAGATGTCCTGAAGATCGCCTGCCATACGAAGGGCGTCGTCGAATTGTCCCAGCCGCAATCTCGTCTGAATCGCCCCCGACGGACAACCAGAGCCGCAGATCAGGCCTGCGGCATACCGTGACAACAGTTCCCGATCCATTCGTGGATATCGTCCGACTCTGCCTTCGAGATTCGCGGCGGATGACATCGAGAACATGTTTTCCAGCCCCTCGTCCGTTTCCGCCCACAAACTCAGATGGGTGACCCTTCCATTCCCTCCGACATCATCGGGATTCCGACGCCGGCGCGGAGTCGGATCCCATGAGATTGGTGACGTATCACGCCGATCGGTTTCGGGGGTGACGTATGCCTCCAATCCGAGTACCGGCTGTATCCCTGTCTGTCGGCAAGTCTTCCAGAAGTCGAACAGTCCGTTCACCACACCGTGATCGGTCAATCCGATAGCGGGCTGCCCTATGCCCACAGCCGTCTGAACCAATTCGCTGATGGATGAACCCCCGTCAATCATCGAGAATGAACTGTGCACATGCAAATGCACGAAACCATCACCGCTCGTCATTAATGTCCTTTCCGGAAAATGTATCGTATGCCGATCATCACATCTCGACGAGAAGAACAGTACATATCTACTGTTTGTCAATCCTTTTGTTGACGAAATATCCGATCATGTGCAGCTCGAACATGATGAGGACATCCGCATTGTTGACATCGCCTCGCCCCACCCCGTTGAGAAGCTATGAGACTTCACCTGCCGTCCGCCAACTTATAATGGCGCTCAAGAAAGTCGCCACGGAAGGCTTGGAGAGTGGACTTCTGAGAGGTGGAGTGGATGTCTGAATCAATGAAAAGCGCACCTTCCACGGCTGAAATCGTCGTGGAGATTCTTGAGCTGCTTGACGCGCATACCGATCGGGAGCATGGGGTCTCGGCCGTATGGATCAGCAAGCAACTGGGAGTAACCGAGAAGACCGTCCGAGGTCATCTGCACACCCTAGCGGCAATCGAACCGTTCGGTCGAAAAGTCGGAAAGCTAGAGCGGAAGGATCTCATCAACGCGCAAAGCATCGACCCAAAGACCGGTTGGTATATCGAACCCATATTCGATACCGCCCAGATGAGATTGCTTGCGGATGGAGCCGCATTATCTCGTTCGGACGGTGAATATCTCAGGGACCTCATTGCCCAGGTGTACGCCTTCGCGGGCCGCTCCGGGCAGCTCGACGGTCTTGGCACCCTGCTCACTCCGCCTCACTACAATCGGGAATTCCTAAGCAATGTGGAGCAACTCAACGATGCCATAGCTCATGAGCGCCAGATACGCTTCCACTATTGCACTTATGACGTCAACGGGGAACTGATCCCCCGCATCAACGCAGCAGGCAAGCCGAAGGAATATACCGCCGACCCCTACAATCTTCGATACAAGAATGAGAAATACTATCTCATCTGCCATCTGCAACCCTATGACGACCTGTCATATCTTCATGTTGAGCGTATCCGGAATCTCCGGGTAGAAGACGTCAACCACTCTATTCAACGTACGTTCGATAGCTTCACCGACGATGCAGGAAATCCCATAGACATCGCGGCCTTCATGAACGAACGCCCCTATCCCATCGATGGTGAGGCAGTCCCCATACGTTTACGCGTCGAGGGAGGATTGGAGCCCGTATTCGATTGGTTCAATGACGCGAAAGTGACGCAAATAGAGAAGAACGTCTACGAGGTGGTCATCAAGGCACCGCAATGGGCCACGGCCTTCTGGGCCCTGCAGTACACCAACAGCGGCGTCCATATCACGGTGCTCGAGCCCCAGTCCCTACGTAGTGAATTGCTCCGAGCCGGTCATACACTACTCAACCGTTATAGAGCATCAGAACGGTAGATATCTACCATCTTATTTTTCAGAACATACGATAGGAGGTACATAGAGGCATATCCGAAACAAAGCGATAATTATGAGTCATTCAAGCAGTATCCACCCCAAGAATATGCAACCAGTCTTCCCGGAGGAAACTAGCAGATACAACCGAATCACAAACCGGCAGCACCGCAACCATCGACGACAAAGGCCGCACCATCATTATCACCGTCCAGCTACGATGAAAGCCAATCGCATGCACGAAACAAAGCCGTCCGATAGAAGAACCTGCGACGTATTTTCCCTTGCTTTCATTCAGAAAGGCTGGTGCAATCAAAAAATTTGACTGCACCAGCCATAAATCAACTCCGCCCTATATGGCGAACAATCTCATCGCTTCCCTCACTAGCCGATCAGTACGCTTTTCAATTTCCTCAGCACCCCATTTATCCTTATCAACGACATCGCGATTGATACTCAGACCGTTACGATATCCTATGTTACGAGCAGCTTTATCCATTCTGTCACGCTTATGCTTAAAGTCCATAGTACCTAATTCACTATTGAACCCCGATAGAGTAAGATTACCAATAGTGTGCACATACTTATTCCGAATCTCTTTAGCATTCTCTTCGCCTCCAAGAGATTCAACCCATTCCTTTGTCATATGTTCCGTCTGGGGAAGAATATGCTCTATGGTCAAATAATACTGATTGCTCTTCGCAGTCGACTTCCTCCACAAATCAGACCAGCCTTCATCAGTCCTATCATGCTCCGCCAATGACGAAAGTATGAAACGTGTCATTCCTCTATTATCTTCATAAATCGGGCCACGCAACGCTCCCTCAAACTGTTCGTCGGACGCGACATTACCCTGATCAAACAGTTTCTCATGTACTTTTTGGCACACCGATTTTGATTTCACTTCCAAAGGACTCAAGTCTTTGATAATTAAAGAGAACAATCTTTGTATCGCATTCGTCGCTGGAAAATCAGTCAAATTTCGACGAACGAACCATATAACCAATTTATTAGCAATATCTGCTAATTCATCATCCAATAGCTCAAACTTTTCCCGATTCAACACGAGCCACATCAGCAGCATGTAACCGGATTCCCCTCCCGCATGCCTCAGTTCGAGGGCCTTAGCAGACAATAACGGTAGCCCAAAATCATCATCATCAAGATTACCCGTAAGCAAACCATAGACATGCGCAGCGTTGATGAGTGCATTCAAAAGTTCCTCAACGCCTTCTCGCTCCATCCAATCTTCGTATATGCGAATAAGAGTGGAACGAGTAGCAGGCTTCTTCATCGGATTTAATGCATTATAGTAATACCTCAGGAATCGTTCCTGACTATTACCATCCTGCCCAACGAATTCAATAACCTGCTTCCATTTTTCGTATGCTGTCTCAATATCGAGGTCACGATTAGCATCAGCCCTCGCAAGCATCTCGTTTTTTATCAAATCTATAGGAGATAAATCCATTCCACGATTATTCAAACTTTCAAATAGAGTAAAAGCACTGGCATGATCAGGAACTTCGATTTTCACAAGTACAGCATTTTTTACTCTATTCGCCATATCCTTCAATGCAGTAATCTGATCATCATCATCTTCAACTTGTTGCTCAATTCGATCAGAAAAGTATTTGTATGCTTGACTAATCCTTCTATTCCCCCAATATTTAGGTTGTTTTAGCTGAGACTCACCTGACATCACAACAAACTTATCAACAAGATATACATAATCATCTTCATTCTTCCCCTGTGACTGCAGAACCAAACGAGGATTCTTACCAAATGTAATCATGAACTTTAACGCCATGCAATCAAAATCATTATCTACCGATGTGATTCTGGACAATGCCTTGTATAACGCACACAATAGAATCGATAGGGAAGTCATACGCTGCTGACCATCAATCAATTCCAACTTAGGTTCAAGCGAATCCTCAGTATTACTAATGGCTATAATAGTTCCTAGAAAATGAGGACCGTCTTCTGTATCCAGCAATATATCATCATAAAGATCTTCCCACTGCTGTCTTCCCCAAGAGTATTCCCTCTGATATTTAGGAATCACATATTTCAATTTAGCATTTTGAGGATCTAATAACTCACGAAGATAATAGTCATTGGCTGAATTGATAATGCTGGTCCCTGCCATAACGATTCCTTTCTAATATATATTAATCAAATAATCTCATCAATGAGATACTATGACAATAGTTTTCACCCCATACTATTACACAGGCGGATCAACAGCACTGGAGGGATCTACGGATTCGGCATTGAGTGTGCAGAAGATGATTTCGGGGTTCTCCGACGTCGAAGCGCAGACCATCGATTTACCGTCCACGGGAATCATAGGAAGCGTCGACCGCGTGTAATCGGTTCCCGGAGGATCCCGGTACATTCGACCCAAGGAGGTAATC
>NZ_JFAN01000051.1:0-12856 GCF_006408855.1 Bifidobacterium sp. UTBIF-68
CCATGCGAAGGAATCCAAAAACAGACTCCCAAACAAAAATTGACGCGACTTCTTAATAAGGAAAAGAAGTCCGCACGAAAAACCCCGCCCCGATTCAACCAACCAAGGACCCACCAGGAAAAACCCCGACAGGCTCGGAACGGACTGGCAATCAAAAAACGACTCTAAAAAGTAGTACAAACACGCTCTTGAGTTCTCAAACCACCACCACACTCTCACCTCGCAGCTCTTCAGGAGAAGAACCACTCGCTGAGCGGCAGCAAGAGATAAACTTACACGAGCATGTCGATTTGCGCAAATCAGGGCGCACAAGAACCCTAGGAACCGTTGCAATGACGCGGTTCCTTCGGCGTGTCGCAAACAGCCTCACATCGCTGTTCTGTTATCAGAATATCCCGTATCGGATCACGATTCAGTTACACATTCATCTATTCACCGGAGTGTCGCGGAAATTCACCCCTGATTCAACTTTCCAATCCGCATCATCGACTGATCTATATCTTTGCTGTCTCGGCCAGCGTCATTACGCACAGCAGATACCTATAGAAATGCTAATAGTTCATCTCTCTAATAATTGAGGACTTCGGTTTTGCATCTCTCCCCCAGTCAGCTACGCTGACAGCCCGTCCTGCAAGTATGGACGCGCTCCACGCGGCATCCTGCTGGCTCGCCTGTCGGCTCGCACGTTGCCTACAAACAGCTCCGCTGTTTGCTTCACGGCAACGTCCCGTCAGAGGGGCCAGCAATCAGGGACGCGTTCCGCGCGCTGCCTGCTAATTCGTACGCTGCCTACAAACAGCTCCGCTGTCTGCCTCACAGCAACATCCCATCAGAGCCACCGCTGTCTGCTCAGAGGCAACGGTCAGTCAAAGGGACAATGCCACTCAAACAAATGCAAGACAGACCACCGGCCAGCGGTATCAGCTGTATTCAGCTACATCTGCCAGTCATAGCCATGCAATAGAAAAAGGGGACTTCCCATAGTGGGAAGTCCCCTTTCAGTAGCTATCGAGCTGCGCTAGCCTCAGGCCAGGGTGTTCGGATCGACCGGAACGCCCGGGTTCATCGTGGAGGTGATGGTCGCCTTGGTCATGTAGCGGCCCTTCACAGTGGCAGGCTTGAGACGCTTGACCTCGTCGGCCACGGCCTTGAAGTTCTCGTCCAGAGCGGACTCTTCGAAGCTCATCTTGCCGATGAGGAAGGAGAGGTTGCCGTTCTTGTCGACGCGGAACTCGATCTTGCCGCCCTTGATGTCCTTGACAGCCTTGGTGACATCCATGGTCACGGTGCCGGTCTTCGGGTTCGGCATCAGGCCACGCGGGCCGAGCACACGACCCAGACGGCCGACCTTGCCCATCATGTCCGGAGTGGCAACCACGGCGTCGAAGTCGAGGAAGCCGTCCTGAACCTTGGCGATCAGGTCGTCATCACCGACGATGTCGGCGCCGGCCTCGGTGGCCTCGGTGGCCTTCGGGCCACGGGCGAACACGAGAACCTTGGCGGTCTTACCAGTGCCGTGAGGCAGGTTGACGGTGCCACGCACGAGCTGGTCGGCCTTGCGCGGGTCAACGTTCAGACGGAACACAGCCTCGACGGTCTGGTCGAAGTTGTAGGAGGGCATGCTCTTGAGCAGAGCGATGGCCTCATTGGCGGTGTAGAGGTTGTTGCGATCGACGCGCTCAGCGGCTTCGCGGTACTTCTTGGAACGCTTTACCATCTGTCCTTCTCCTTATCAGTCCGTAACCGTGATGCCCATCGAGCGAGCGGTGCCCTCGATGATCTTCATGCCGGCCTCGATGTCGCGAGCAGACAGATCTTCCATCTTGATCTCGGCGATTTCGCGGACCTGCGCCTTGGTGACAGAGCCGACCTTGTGGGTCAGCGGGTTCTCGGTGCCCTTTTCGATGCCAGCGGCCTTGAGCAGCAGAGCTGCAGCCGGCGGGGTCTTGAGAACGAAGGTGAAGGAACGATCCTCGTAAACGGTGATCTCGACAGGGATGACCTGACCCATCTTGTCCTGCGTCTGGGCATTGTATGCCTTGCAGAAGTCCATGATGTTCACGCCATGGGAACCCAGAGCCGGGCCCAGCGGCGGGGCCGGGTTGGCCTTGCCAGCCTGAATCTGGAGCTTGATCAGCGCCGAGACTTTCTTCTTGGGAGCCATAATATGGTTCTTCTTTCTATAACGCGGTTCAAACGGTGGCCGCATACGGTCCCCTGCAACTCATCGCACACAGTCTTGACTCATTTTTTATCCGTGTGTGATTGAGACTGCCGGCGCCGAACCGGTCTCCTCCCGCAACTTATATTGCTGTGCTGTGCTAGCGGGTCTTCCCTCCAGACACAACTTTCTTATTATGCGAGTCCAATTGGACAACACGCCGACCACGCGACAGGACACAACATACGCTGTTGTATGACTACCCCTCAGTCGGCTCCGCCGACAGCTCCCCTGACAAGGGGAGCCACACAATCGGATGGCCATCCAGCGACTAGACCACCAAACACACAATGTGGCCTATGACCGCAACATCATCCATCGCAAGGTTGCAATGAACAAAAAAGGAGCCCGACCGTAGTCGGACTCCTGACAAAGCGTCAGTCGAGCTTCTTGACCTGATGGAAGCCCAGTTCCACGGGCGTATCACGACCGAAGATGGACACCAGAACCGTAAGCTTCTGAGTGGTGGGCTCGACGTCGGAAACAACAGCCTCCATCGTGGCGAACGGACCATCGGTGACGGTGACCTGGTCGCCCACAGCGTAGGAGACCTCGACCTTGCGCTTCTTGGCTGCGGCAGGCTTGTCGCCAGCGGCCTTGAGCGCTTCGGAAGCGATCATCGGAGCCATCATCTGGACGACTTCCTTGCGGGACAACGGAGCCGGGTCCTTGGTCGGGCCGACGAAACCGGTGACGCCCTCGGTCTCACGGACGATACGGCGAGCGTTTTCATCAGGCCACATGCGAATCAGCACATAGCCGGGAACGCGCACGCGGGTGATGACCTTCTTGCCCTTCTCGGTGTGCTTCTCGACCTCTTCCATCGGAACTTCGACCTGGAAAATCTGATCTTCCATGCCGAACGAAGCCACACGGGATTCGATGTTGGTCTTCACGCGCTTCTCATAGCCGGAGTAGGTGTGCAGCACATACCACTTGCCATCAAGGGAACGCAGGGACTTGGAAAACTCATCGACCGCACGCTGGCCGGCATCGGTGCTTTCGGCCTCTTCGGACTCGTTGACCTCGGTCTCCTCGTCATCATCCAGCGAAACGGAACCAGAAGTCTCGGAAGAAGCCGCCGGAGCTGCATCAGCAACCGCAGCATCGTCCGCAACGGTCTCCGCGGTCTCGGCAGGAGCCTCAGCAACAGCAGCCTCGGCGGTAGCCTCAGTCGCAGCAGATGCTTCATCAGCTACTGAAGACTCAGCGTCAGACTCGTGGTTCGCGAGCACTGCGTCGAGGTTATCGAGATTCAGTTCATCACTCATGCGTGTGTTTCACCTTAGGTTGTTGGGAATCAGCCAAACAGCCACAGCACGAGCTTGCCCAGACCGAAGTCCATGCCCGTGACCAGGGCCATCAGCAGCAGCACGAAGATGAACACAGCCAGAGACCAGAAGAACAGTTCCTTGGCAGTAGGAGTAACGACCTTGCGAAGCTCGTCGACGATCTGCTTGATGAACAGACCGATACGCATGAAGACATTCGGCTTGACTGCCTTTTCACTGTTGCTCGTCTTAGCCATTTTGTACCTCGCGTCAGCTGCTAGTTTTTTGAGAAACTTGGCAGGGAAGGCGGGACTCGAACCCACAACCTACGGTTTTGGAGACCGTTGCGCTACCAATTGCGCCACTTCCCTAGGTGTATCCACCTCAGCGTTGCGTTACGAGGAACGCTTCGCCACGGCGAAAACCGCCAAGACGACATATTAACGACTGGGGTGGATTAAGGCAAATCGCGTGTCGCGTCCGATCAGCGATACTCGACGAACGCCTTCATGCGCCTCATGCCTTCGGCCAGATAGTCGTCTGCCAAGGCGTAGGAGAAGCGGAGGTAGCCGGGAGCGCCGAACGCCTCACCCGGCACAGCAGCCACATGGGCCTCATCCAAGAGAGCCGAGGCAAAGTCAGCGGACGTCTTGGCGACGGTACCCTGCGGTCCGAGCGGCTTGCCGAGCAGCGCGGTGACATCGGCGAACGCATAGAACGCACCGGTCGGCGTCGGGCAATACACGCCTTCGATATCGTTCAGCGCAGCCACAATCGCCTTGCGCCGCGCATCAAACGCCTTGCGCATCTCATGCACTTCATCCAAGGGACCGGCCACGGCAGCCAGCGCGGCACGCTGGGAGACATTGGCCACATTGGAGGTCATATGCCCCTGCAGTTTGGTGGCAGCCTTCGCGATCTCCACCGGAGCGACCATCCAGCCGACGCGCCAGCCCGGCATGGCGTAGGTCTTAGCCACACCGTTGAGCACCAGCAGCTGATCGCGGCATTCGGGCACCACAGCACCGACGTAGGTCGTATGCGCATCGTCATAGTTCAGGTGCTCGTAGATCTCGTCGGAGATGATCCAGATGTGATGCTCGACCGCCCAACGGCCGATGGCCTTCACAGTCCCCGGCTTCCACACGGCACCGGTGGGGTTGTTCGGCGAATTCACGATGATGGCCTTGGTGCGCTCGGTACGCGCGGCCTCCAACGCATCCAGAGACGGCTCGAAGTTCACATCAGCGCCGGCGAACACTTCGACCGGCACGCCGCCGGCCAGTTTGACGGCTTCCGGATAGCTGGTCCAATACGGAGTAGGAATGATGACCTCATCCCCCGGATTCAGCAGAATCTGGAAGGATTCGTACACGGCCTGCTTGCCGCCGTTGGTGACCACCACCTGATCGGCACCGACCTCGTAACCGGAATCACGCAGCACCTTGGCCGCGATGGCCTCGCGCAGCTCCGGCAGGCCGGGGGTCGGAGTGTACTTGTAGTTCTTCGGGTCGAGGCACGCATCCGCAGCGGCCTTCACCACGTTGGCGGGAGTCGGGAAATTCGGCTCGCCGGCGCCAAAACCAATGACGTCCAAGCCCGCAGCCTTCATCGCCTTCGCCTTGGAATCAACGGCAAGGGTGGCGCTCGGCGCCACGGTGTTTATACGGTCGGAAAGAGTTTGCCAATCAGCCATAGTCATGGTTCTCACGATAGACCGAACGTGCGATGTTGGAAAGGTCATGGCATAAGTTATTGCTCTGTCAAACCAACATTTCCATATGTCTGCGTACTACCCCTCAGTCGACTTCGTCGACAGCTCGTCCTGCAATTATGGATGTGCTGCGCACACGGCCAACTGGCTCGCCTGTCGGCCGTGTGCGTCGCCTGCAAACAGCTCTGCCATTTGCGTCCTGACAGGGGAGGCCGAAGACGTCCGGCTGGAATGACCCGATGTCCTGCCAACAGCTCCCCTGACAAGGGGAGCCGAAAGACAATGTCGAAGTTGGATTAGCAGAACCATCATTTGGGGGATGACTGGTGGTGCAATAGAGAGGAACAGTGGCGCAAGGGGTCGGGAGCAGCTATGAGCAAGCATGATGGGTCACACGACGGTTCGCATATTGCCGACGAGCCGGCTACATCGCATCGCGCACACCAAACAAGCCAGCATGGCGGACACGGGGAACTTCGTCGGTATGGGCAGCATGCCAGCCGCCGCTCCATAGCGCTGCTCGCGGCACGTCGTATCCGGCGTCGCATGGTCATCGCGATCGCCGCAATCACGGCGCTGATCGTGGCGGTCGCGGTGGTGTTCGGCGTAGCTCGCTCCACACGGGTGCAGCTGATCGGGCCAGGCAAGGCACCCAACGGCTTCGACCAACCGGCGGCCGCCGTGCCTTCGCATACCGCCCTCGACCGTCAGGCTGTGCCCGGCCTCGACCCGGGAGACATCGTCATCGGCGTCAATGGCAGCAGCACCACCTATGTGCTCAAGGGCGAGTCATACGTGGAGGGAGGCGCACACGCCATAGAGCCGAAGGATGGGGTGCTGACCGAGCGCATCACCATCAGCGGCACCGTGGACACCACTACGCCCGGCGACTATACCGTGCAGTATGTAGTGCATGATTCCACCGGCCACACGGCAGTCGCGACCCGCACTGTCACCGTGGTGGACACGATGGACAAGCAGACCGACGGTGTTCCGGTGCTCATGTACCACTATGTGTACGACCCTGCGACCACCCCGGCAAGCGAGGTCGACGCGAACTGGATTTCGACCACGTCGCTTGAGCAGCAATTGCAGTATCTGACGCAGAATGCCTTCTACTACCCGTCCTGGGCCGAGGTGCGCGCGTTCATCGACGGCACGCACAGCCTGCCCAAGCACAGCATCGTGCTGTCGTTCGACGACGGCGAGCCGCATTTCTTCCAGCACGGGCCGGCGTTGATGGCCAAATACCGGACTCCAGCCACCTCGTTCATCATCGCGTCAGACGGCAACGTACCGCAGCGGATGGCGCAATACGCCACCCCGTATCTTGAGTACGAGTCGCATTCCTACGACATGCATCGCGCCGGAGGCACCGTGGGCCACGGCGGACGCATCAGCGCGATGAGTCATCAGGAAATCGTGGACGATATCAAGCAATCAGCGCAGATCACCGGATCGCTGCAGGCGTTCGCCTACCCATTCGGCGACACCACGCCGGACGCGCAGGCTGCAGTCAAGGATGCCGGCGTGCCGCTGGCGTTCACCACGGAATACGGTTGGGCGAAGATCGGCGGCGACCCCACCGCGCTGCCCCGCGTGCGCATCCAAGGCACAGAATCATTGGACGCGTTCATCGGCGCGATTCAGTGACGCGGTACCGGACCGCACCGGCACCACCACCTACACCAGCACCAGATTGTCGCGATGCACCAGCGGATGCGCGTATTCGGGGCCGAGGAAGCGCTTGAGCTGGGCGGTGTTGCGGCCCAGCATCTGCGGAATCTCCTCGGAGTCGAACCCTGCGAGGCCGCGCGCCAGATGTTCGCCGGCCTCGTTGTCGATCCACACCGGATCGCCAGCGGAGAACGCACCCTTGGCTTCCAATGCGCCAGCCGCAAGCAGCGAGGCCCGGCCGCCGCGAATCGCCTTGGCGGCACCGGCATCGACCACGATCGTGCCGCGCGGGTCGGCGGCGAAACCGATCCACAGACGGCGTGACGAACCACGGGCCTTGACCGGCGCGAACACCGTGCCGACCGGGTCGCCCATCATCGCCGGGCCGGCGTTCGCGGCGCAGGTCAGTACCGTCGGAATACCGGATACTGCGGCCACACGGGCTGCTTCCAGTTTGGTGACCATGCCGCCGGTACCGACTTTGGACCCCGAACCGGAGACCGTGATATCGTCCAAGGCATCGATCACATTGGGCACATATTCCACGCGATGCGAGCCGGGCTGGGAAGGCGGTGCGGTGTAGAGCGCGTCCACATCGGTGAGCAATACCAACGCCTCGGCGCGCACCAGATTGGCGATCAGCGCGGAAAGGCGGTCATTGTCACCGAATCGGATCTCATTGGACGCCAGCGAATCGTTCTCGTTGATGATCGGTACCACGCCGAGATCCAGCAATCGGCTGAGCGTGCGCTGCACATTGCGGTATTGCGTGGCGCGAATCGTATCCTCGGCGGTGATCAGAATCTGCCCCACGCGGATGCCGAACCGGCCGAACGCGGTCTCATAGCGCGCCATCAGCAGTCCCTGGCCGACCGCGGCCGTGGCCTGCTGGGTGGCCACGTCGGCAGGCCGTTCCTCGAAGCCGAGCGGGCCGAAACCGGCGGCGATGGCACCGGAAGACACCAGTACCACGCGACCGCCCATCAATCGCACCTGAGCCAAGGCAGCGGCCAAAGCGTCGAGTTTGGCGGGGTCAAGGTGGCCACTCGGCTGGGTGAGTGAACTGGAGCCCACTTTGACCACGATGGTGCCGGCTTCGGCGATCCTGCGACGAACTTCAGTCTGGCTTGGCGTGCTCATGACTACTCTTCGTCCGCGTCTTCGTCCACGTCTCCGCCGCGGCCAAACAGGCTGGTCTCGTCGTGGCGATCGTCATCGATGGACGGGTCGGCCCAGTGGCCGGCCTCGCGTTCGGCGCGCATCGCCTCGCGGACGGCAGCACGGGCATCCATCATCTCGTGGTACTGAGCGCGACGCTCGGCGTTGGAGCGGCGACGGCCACCCGGATTGAGCTCCTGCAGTCGCAGATCCTTGCCTCGTGCGCCCAAGTTGGAGCCATCGAGGTTCTCGGCACCGGCGGAGATGGTCGGATCCCAGTCGAATTCGACCATATTCGCGCCACGTCCGATACGGATCTCGTCGCCCGGATGAGCGCCCTTGCGGCGCAGTTCATCCTCCACGCCGAGCTTGGCCAGACGGTCGGCCAGATAGCCGACGGCCTCGTCGTTGTCGAAGTTGGTCTGCATCACCCAGCGTTCGGGCTTGGTGCCGCGCACTTCGTAGAAGAACTCGCCGTCGCCCAGCTCGCGGCGCTCGACGGTGAAATCGGCTGGAGTGCCGTTCTTGCCGGTACGACGCTGGTTTCGGCCGTTGGCCAGCGGGTTGATGACCACGCGGGCCTCTTCTTCGGCCTGTTCGCGGTTGGCGACCTCCTCGCGCATCTCCTTGACCAGTCCGGACAGCGCGAAGTTCAGCTCCTTCAGCCCCTCGTGCGAGGCGGTGGAGATTTCGAACACCTTCAGGCCGAGCTTCTCGAACTCCGGCTTGACGAAATCGGCAAGCTCGCGGGCCTCCGGCACATCGATCTTGTTGAGGATGATGATGCGCGGGCGTTCGGGAATCGGAATCGCACCCAGCGGCAGCTCGAGCTTGGCGGCGTACTTGGCAAGCTCGTTCTCGAGCGCGTGGTAGTCGCTCATCGGGTCACGGTCGGGCTCGAGGGTGGCGCAATCAATCACATGCGCGATGATCTCCGTGCGCTCGATATGACGCAGGAATTCGAGACCCAGGCCCTTGCCTTCGGATGCGCCCGGAATCAGACCCGGCACGTCGGCGATGGTGTATCGCGAATCGCCCGCGATGACCACGCCGAGGTTCGGCACCAGCGTGGTGAACGGGTAGTCGGCGATCTTCGGCTTGGCTGAGCTCATCGCGGCGATCAGGCTGGACTTGCCCGCCGAGGGGAAGCCGACCAGCGCCACGTCGGCGATGGATTTGAGCTCGAGGATGATGTCGCGCTCTTCGCCGGGCTCGCCGAGCAGAGCGAAACCGGGGGCGCGGCGGGTCTTGTTCGCCAGTGCGATATTGCCCAGACCGCCGGCACCGCCCTTGGCCGCGACGAAGCGGTCACCCTCATGACGCAGATCGGCGAGCTGATCGCCCGGATGCTTCGACTTGCCTTGTTCGCCACGGGCTTCAAAGATCACCGTGCCGCAAGGAACCGGCAGAATCAGGTCGTCGCCCTTGGAGCCGTCCTTGTTGTCACCCAGGCCCATCGTGCCGCTGCCGGCGGTGCGATGAGGCACGAAACGGTAGTCCAACAGGCTGGTGGCGTTGCGCGTGGCCTCGAAAATCACGGAACCACCGTCGCCGCCATTGCCGCCATTCGGGCCGGCCAACGGCTTGAATTTCTCACGGCGGATGCCTGCCGAACCGTTGCCGCCGTCGCCGCCCTTGACATGGACGGTCACTCTATCCACAAAATCACTCATAATATTCCACTCTACCGATTGGGGTTGATGGACTGTTTTCTGTGCACCATAGGAAGGGGCGTGGCGGAACTGGGGCCAGCGCAAGTCTTATCCCGTTGTGATAACATTGGGAAAAGAATCAAGGAGGAATCATGACAGCAACAGCCGAAACCAGAATCAATTTCCGTACAGACCCAGAAACCAAGGAAGCAGCGACCCGCGTCTTCGACACCCTTGGCATCGACATGTCCACCGCGTTGAACATGTTCCTCAAGCAGACGGTAAGGAACCAGGCGCTGCCCTTCACTCCCAGCGTTGACACCACGGCGAACATGGAAGCTCGTCGTCAGGCATTCGCACGCGAAGGACGTCGCTTCGACACCGTCGACGAGCTGAGGAGCTTCTATGGCGATTGAGGAAATCATCGCGACAACCATCTTCGACAAGGACATCAAGGCACTTCGCAAGAAGCACACTCCACTGGCTCCACTATGGGATGCAGTGGACGCCATAGTCGCAGACGACAAGAATCTGCTCTCCAGCAAATACAAGGACCATGCGTTGACCGGCCAGTGGACAGGTTTCCGCGAACTGCACATCAAAGGCGACTGGCTGCTTGTTTACCGAATCGACGGCAACGGATTGACCTTGGTGCTGACTCGTACCAGCACCCATGACGTGCTGTATTCTGCACGCACGACAGGCAAGGACATCGACGCCTACCGCCGCGACGAAGGTCACACCATCAGCAAGCACTGAGCCCCAGAACGTCGACTGGATCCCGTCATCGCGTTGGCGGTTTCATCCAACAGTGCGGATCATACTGACATCGGAATCCAGACCAAAGCGGCTCATGGAGTCCGCAGACGCGCATAGCGGAGCAAGCATGAGCTGAATCACTGCACAATTCGCCCTATTCCGGTATGAGAAAGCCGCACTGCGTTTGGACTGTGCAGTGCGGCTTGTGAAGGGCATGGAGGGCGTGGATTCCATGCGGATGGGATCCACGGCGGTTCCGCCCTATAACCGATATGGCCCGGGCTCAGCCACGGCGACGGACGGCCAGGACGATGCCGGCCACGGCGGCCAACACCAGGACCGCCACACCCACGAGCGCCACGTCGGAACCGGTATCCGGCAGCGGCTGCTTCGCGGCGGGCTTCTTGCCCGCAGACGTATCCGTCTTGCCCGGCGTGGACGGCGCCGGCTTCTCCTGGGCCGCCTTCACCTCGAACGAATCCCACACCAGGGGCAGGGAAGCGTCATACGGCTTGAACACGATCCGATGCACGCCAGCAGGAAGACCCGCCGGCAGCGCCACCCCGAGCGTGCCCTCATCCGACACGGTCGCGCCCACAGCCAGAACCGTCGGAGTCGAATACACGTACACGTCACCCGTCCGGCCAGCATAGCCGGCAGGCAGGCGCAGCGTCACCTTCGCGCCCGGAGCGACCGCGCCCAAGCCAATCAGGCCGTCATCGCGCGTGTCCCCGGTCAGATCCCTGTCGGCATCCGGCGCCACCGACTTCACCCGCACCACACGGGACACGGTCGCCGTATTGCCAGCCTTATCCTTGACCGTGTACGTCAGCGTCGTCTCGCCAGGCTCGGACGTATCCACCACGGACGGGGAGACCGTGACAGCGGAGGTCACATCACCATCACGATCATCCCTCGCGGACACACCGGCCAACGGATCGAACACAACACCCTGATCAACCGTCACATCAGACACACCAGCAAACACCGGAGCAACCGTATCAGGCGCAGGAGCCACACTACGATCCAACGCAATGTCACCGATCTTTATCGGAGACGTGTCCCAATTGAGGAAGAACACATACACGGTGAAGTACTTGACTTCGGAGTTCGCGTACGCGGCGTCAACGAACTTGGACAGGTCGGCGTCATCAAGAGTGCCGCTGCCCAAGGAGAACGGCTCCGAATCCCCATTCGCGTCAACATAGAAGCGGTTGTAATAGTTGGCATACCAATTGTTCCCGAACGGCCCTTCACCAGCCATGGTTCCGTCAGGACCCATGCAGGATTGGTCATAGGTATTATCCTTCGCGGGCTCCCCGCAAGCTGCGATGTACAGACCGCCACGGAAGGTGCCACTCCAGCCCGTAGACGTAATCGTCAGGTTCTTGAAATCGGACTTGCGCACCTTCGTTTGCTGAAGCTGAACCTTGTCGTACTGCCCGGAAGTTTGCCTTTGCCATTGCGCATACAGCACCCCACCCTCGGGATACTTCACCTTGCCGTTGGCCAACTTAGGGGCCTGCTCGACAACGACCTTGTTAAAGGTGCTGGAGTCACGGCCAAAGTTGCGCCTGAACCTGTACCAGTCGCCAGTGCCGTCGGCCTTGGTGTTCCAACCATAGAAGTCGCGACCGTAGTCAAGCGTATCCGCATAATCAGAATCACCGGTGGTATCCAGATCCGGCGTCCAGGCATCACCATCACGAACGCCCCTGATGGCATCCTTGACATAGAACATATCCCGACCCCAGACCAGCTTCACGTCGCCGCTGGCGTTGTCGGCGGCATCGGCGGTGGCGGTGGCCACCATGCCGGTCAGCAGCATCGCCAAGGCGGCCAACACACCAACCAGACGCAGCCACAGTGGTTTCACGCCGCCCCTCATCACACTATCGCGACCCTTCATCGCACCCTCAATTCTCCTAGAGAAACAATCGCCCACAAACCACCCGGCGACTCACCAAACAACGCTACCGAGGGGGGGTGTTCCTATGTTTTTGTCAACCTTGTGAGGGGTTGTTGTGTCGTGTCGGGGTTGGTTGTGGTGGGCGTGCTTCGCCTTGGCCTTGGCGGTCGGCTGCCGTGGCCTGTGTCGGTTGGTTTCATGCGGCGAGGGTTTGTTCCTGGTAGAGGGTGCCGTTCTTGAGCATGCTGTAGATCACGTCGCAGCGGCGTCGGGCGAGGCAGATGACGGCGGCGTTGTGGTGCTTGCCTTGTTCGCGTTTGCGTTTGTAGTAGGCGATGGACGGCGGGTGTTTGGTGGAGGCGACGAACGCGGACTGCCATAGCGCGTTCTTGAGGCGTTTGTTGCCGCCGCGGGCTGGCCATTCGCCTTTGATGCTGGTGCCGGATTGGCTGGTGACGGGGGCGATGCCGGCGTACGCGGCCAGGTGGGCGGCGG
>NZ_JFAN01000052.1:0-10703 GCF_006408855.1 Bifidobacterium sp. UTBIF-68
CTTAATCATATCTAAAACCATTGGAATTACAGGGATTGTGGGCTATCTCATGATGATAAAAATGTTAACGGTTAGCGTTTCAGGTAAAAGAGAAAAGCCCTACATCCCGGTCGGGAGTAGGGCTTTCATTGTCGGGCTGACAGGATTTGAACCTGCGACGTCTTGCTCCCAAAGCAAGCGCGCTACCAAACTGCGCCACAGCCCGTTTTTATGCCTTACGGCACAACTTTTCGATTATACGCATTGCGTAGGACGTAATGTGTTCCTGACCATCCATTTTTTCCTCGAAGGTAAGTCCGAGAAACCGAAGGTCTGCGGTCATTGTTAACCATTGTTAACGGATGCCGCTTTTCAATTATCGCTGAAGCCTGAAAACCTAGTCGGCAGTAAGCCTCAGCGGTGGTCACGGCAGCAACGCTTTGGTAACATCCTGCTCCAAAAGCAGGCGCGCTACCAAGCTGCGCTATAGCCCGTCGTGCCGTCAGTCGATGAGGAGAGAACGGCACAAGTAGTCATTGTATCGCATCGGAGGACCGGGACACGGGATACAATGACGTTTTGGGAAAAGTCCTCTCGCGTGATCGGCATTGAGCATGCTGTGCCGCTTGGGCTGCCGCTTGGTTCGTGCCGCTTGCCCGGTGTCAAGCGGCACGGCCTTGTGGTACGTCTCGTCGACTTGGCTCTTCGGCTTGGCCTGCCTAACGTAGGCCGGTCCGAAGCATTCGGCTTGACAAGTGTGTCGCAGGCCGCACACGAGGGAGGCAGTACGGGCGGACGAGCGCAGCCGGCCGCGTGTGAGGACGTGCGGATGGACCGCAACTGTCCGTCGCAACAACTGGTCCCGCAACACGCGCGATTGCAGCAAACGCGACCGTAACGAGCGCAATCGCAACGAGCAACGAAAGGAGCACCGCCGCATGGGACGTCATCAACGCGCCGAAACCTATGGTCTGGTCTCCTTCCTTATCTGTGCGGTGGTGGGAGCGGTGTCCATGAACGCCTACATGCAGTACGCGCCCGCCATCTGGCAGCTGACCCAGCGACGTTTCATGGTGGCCTCGGGCATCGTGGCCGCTTGCGGCGTCATCTCGTTCGTCATCGGATACGCCAGCAAGTCACGTTCGCTGAACCTGGACCACGGCTGGCTCGCGCCAATCCGCCGCATCATCGAGATCGTGGCGCTTTCGGTGGTGTACGCCGCCACCATCTTCCTGTCGTCGTTCGCGCTGATGGGTGCGGCCAACGACATGATGGGAAACGCGATCTTTTCCGGCTACATCTCCAGCGTCTGCGCCGGATTTGCCGGCGTGGTCGGCTACATGACGTTCGTGCAGGCGGAACTCATGAACGCCAAGACATTGGCGTCCCTGCTGCCGTTCTTCGTTATCTCCGGCGTGGTGACCGCCGGCATGACCACCGATGACCCGTACTGGTATCACAACAACTTCTCGCAACTCGGCGACCGCACCACGTTCGCCGCACGCATGTTCAACTCCACGCTGATGCTCGCCGGAACCTGCATCATCATCGTGAGCTACTTCGCCATCTCGGAACTGGTGACCACCGAACGCCTGCAACGCCTTTGGCACGACCGCACCAACAAGGACCCGAACCGTGGCTACGAAATCCCGCACTTCATGCTGCGCACGGGCATCCTCTCGGCGCTGCTGACCGTCTCCGGCCTCGCATTCATCGGCATCGGCGTGTTCCGCTACACGCCGCACAACCTCATGCACAACGTATGCGCCAAGGGCCTGCCGTTCGTGATGCTGGTGCTGTTCGTCTGCCTGCCCTGGCTCGCGCCGCGCCTGTCCAAGGCCGTGATGGTGGCCTCCGATCTCGCCGCGCTGGTGTGCGCCGGTTTCTGGGCCAACATGATGATGGGCCACAATACGCTCACCAACGTGGAGGCATTGGCCGGTCTCATGTTCCTCGGCTGGTTCATCGTGTTCTCCCGCCAGATAGCGGCCATCGAGGCCGATCGCGTGGTCGCGCAGCTGCTGCACGCGCAGATGATCGAGGGCGGGTTGAGCGAGGAACAGGCCGTCGCCGAGGACGAGCCGCGCATCGAATCGCGTCTGGCCGCCGACAAGTAACGGTGACGCCGGTTGCTGGCCGGCGCAAACCCTTCAGGTGATTCAGGCGAGGCGGTTCAGTCGAGGTGATTCAGGCGACGAACCGCAAATACGTACGGTCGTCGAACGATTCCTGCCCCGCGACGAAACCTTTGGTCGAACGGTACTCATGGATAAGCAACGGGTCGTCTCGGCGCAGCCGTGCCAGTTCCCGCTCCGATTCGGACAGCGTCGGGCGTAACAGGGGATAGCCGTCCGAGGCCAGCACCACCTCGTCGCCGGGAGCGATGGGTACCGTGCGGATCGGATAGGTCGGGTCCGTGAATCCGTCGAACACAAAGTACCCGTACGCGCCGCGCCGGTTCGCGAATCGTGACTGCAATCGCAGGAACGGCATGATCAGGTCACGCGTGGGGTCGTCGGGTTCTGTCTCCGATTGGCCGACTCCGTCTGGCTCGGCTGTGTTGCTTGATGATCCGGCCGATGCGACAGATGTATCCGGTCCTATTCCTATTGGTCCGATTGATGATTCGTTTGGTCTGATTGATTGGGATGATTTGTGTGATGCGATTGATTCGACTGATGCGCCCGGCAATTGCTCGGTCCCGTCGTCTGATTCGTCCGATACAACCTCGTCCGATTCATCCGGTTCCTCCGGCGACCTCATCCTATCCGGCGCGGTAGCGGAATCCGTTCCGCCGTCCGAGGCCATCGCCTGTGCCGCAAACGATCGTACTTCGCCGAGCAGTTCATCCACGCGTTTCAGCGTCGGCGTCTGCACGCCGTTGACCATGATCTGGCAGTCACCGAACAGCCATGCCTCGCGATGCGCTGCACTGTAAACCACCGCATTGGCTTGCAACCGTTCCCAAGGCTCGTTGACGAACACCGATTCATCCGCGTCGCTTCGGGTATATTCCGCGCGAAGCCGTCGGTCGAGCGTCATCTGGGTCTCTCGCATTGTGGCATTCCGCGGCAGGGTTCCCACTGTATCAACGAGGAGATTCCGCGCCACCACGCCGCCGCTCGGCCGCCACAAATGGTGCACGCTTTTACTCGTCACCCCGTCCACCACGGCCGCGAACCCGTCCGTGATGACCAGCCCATCCTCGTTCAACGACTGATCAGCTCTTTTGCCCCGGCAGAACCGTTCGATCACACGCACGATTCCACCATAGCGCGTCCGCCGCTCGATTCTCCGCGAAAACGGATACGATGGGCGCATGAGCGAAACACCGAATACCACAACGCCGAACCTGTGGCCCGCGCCGATGCCGGACGGCCCCATCAACGCCACCGTCACGATTCCCGGCAGCAAATCGTTGTCGAATCGTTATCTGATCCTGTCCGCGCTCAGCTCACGGCCGGTGCGGCTGGTGGGACTGCTGCGTTCACGCGACACCGAACTGATGATGGGTGCGCTCGCCGCCCTCGGCGTGCGCTGCGACGTGGACCCGGTCACGGATACCACGGTGACGGTGACGCCGCCCGTTTCCGGTAGGTTCCGGGGCGACGTCGACGTATATTGCGGCTTGGCTGGCACCGTGATGCGGTTCGTGCCGGGACTGGCGCTGTTCGCCGACGGCCCTGTGCGCTTCGATGGCGACGAGCAGGCCTACGCCCGACCAATGAAGCCGGTGCTGGACGGCTTGGAACAGCTCGGCGCCAAGGTCGACTATCTGGGCGAAGAGGGATTCCTGCCGTTCACCATCACCCCGCCCTCTGCTTTGCCATCGGCCGAAGCCATGGCGCAGGTGAGCATTGATTCGTCCGGTTCGTCCCAATTCATCTCCGGCCTGTTGCTCATCGGTTCGAAACTGCTTGGTGGCCTGCGGCTGACACACACGGGGGAGAAGACGCCGAGCCTGCCGCATATCCGCATGACTGTCGCCGATGTGAACGGGGCCGGTGGCGAGGCCGTCGCTGAGGAATCCGCGCATACGTGGACGGTCGCGCCCAAGCCGCTGCAGCTGCCGGAAACGGTCACCGTGGAGCCCGATCTATCCAATGCTGCGCCGTTCCTAGGCGCCGCGCTCATCGCGGGCGGGACCGTGCGTGTGCCGCATTGGCCGGAAACCACCACGCAGCCTGGCGGTCTGCTGCCGGGATATCTGGAGCGTATGGGGGCGCAGGTCTCGTTCCCGGAGCGGAACGGTGTGCGGTACTGCGAGGTGACCGGCGACGGTACGGTTCGCGGACTGGGCACGTTCGATCTGACCGCGGCGGGGGAGATCGCGCCCTCGCTGGCTGCGATACTGGTGTTCGCCGATAAACCGACGGACATGGTGGGCATCGGCCATCTGCGCGGTCATGAGACGAATCGCCTCGCCGCGCTCGTCAACGAAATCGCCCGCGTGGGCGGCAAGGCCGAGGAGCTGCCGGATGGATTGCGCATCGAGCCGGTGTCGGACGAACGGTTGCATGGCGCTGAAATGGAGACCTACGCCGATCACCGCATGGCCACGTTCGCGGCGATGCTGGGCTTGAGGATTCCGGGCATCTCGGTGATCAACGTTGCCACCACGCGCAAGACCCTGCCTGATTTCGTGGGCATGTGGGATACGATACTAGGGGAGTAACAGCCGATACTATGTGTCTGCTGGCACCATGTTCATTGGTAAGGCTGGCTCGCACATAGTTCTATCGGCGTTTTTTGTGTGATATTTCGCATTATGCCAACAGTATGTTGCTATAATATCAACATTAAAACGTTTCGACGAAGGGGTCGTAATGGTTGGCATCAAGGATGTAGCAGAACGGGCGGGTGTCTCTATCAGTACTGTTTCTTATGTTTTTTCAGGAAAACGTCCTTTGAAAGAAGGAACGCGAGATAAAGTGATAGCGGCTGCAAAAGAGCTGCAGTACACCCCCAATGCGGGTGCTCAGCTACTACGTGGTGCTCGCAGGCATATCTTGGCGTTAAGTTCGCCAATCGGCCGTAGCACATTATTGAGCATCTATTCGAGGTTCTTCTTTGAAACTGTAATTCGAGCAAGAAAATACGGTTACGATGTGCTGTTACTTGCTGGCCAGCACGAGGGAAAAGAGCTTGAACGTGTGGTGGAAAGTGGACTTGTTGATGGTGTGATTTTGCTAGAGGTTGAAATAAACGATACGCGTGCGGCCATGGCAGAGCGTTTGGGCTGTCCTTTTGTTGCTATTGGATATCCGGAAAACAATAAGTCCATCTATTCTGTGGATATAGATTTTGTGCAAATGGGTTGCCGGGCGGTTGATATCCTTGCCGCGAAAGGGCATCGGGAAATTTTATATATTGGTACGGTAGAGAGTGAATATCGACGTGGAGCTAACTTCCATATCCGGTTGAGGAAAGCACTATCCGATCAGGCGGCCAGGAGAGGAATTATTTTCCATTTTTCATATAACACTGGTGATGATGCCGCAGATGTCGGAAATCTGATTGATGTCACATTCGACTCGCATCCGAATATTAGTGCGATTTTGTCTGCGACGAATTTGATACATATGAATAATGCGATTGTGTCCCTGCGAAAGCGTGGACTTTCTGTTCCTGGTGATGTTTCATTCATTGCTCTATGCATGCAAGGAGACGCGAACAACCTTGATGTTCCTGTGGATGAATTTCCGCTATTGCCGAGTGAGACTTGCGCGGATGCTGTGGACTTGATGATGAGCGTTCTCGATGGTAATGAGCATAAGCCTGGAGAAGTGAAGCTGATTCCTCCGCATTATTTGGACAGAGGGTCGGTCTCGGTTCGTTCGCATTAATATGTTTTGCGTATTGTTTTCCTTTTTCCATCTAACGAATCGAAATCCATCGAAATGATTCGACATCATTGTTTCCTCATGATATGCTGACTGTGTCATCGAAACGAATCGATGACATATGGCAATGAGGCTATATATTAAGGAGAAACAATGGAGTTGAATGTCAAGAAGTGGCTGTCTGCTGCCATTGCTGTAGGTAGCATAGTCGGACTTACCGCATGTGGTTCCAGTGAATCGGCTCAGGAATCCAACCCGAAGTCTATCAAGGTATGGGCTTATGAGGAGGATAACAGCGCTATGGGAATCGCATGGAAAAAGGCCCGTGAGATTTTTGAAGAAAAGACTGGAGTCAAGGTCGAATATGAGAAGAAATCCTTCGAACAGATTCGAAAGAATGCAGCACAGATCCTTAATTCAGATCAGGCTCCTGACGTCATGGAATACAACAAGGGCAACGCTACTGCTGGCTTGCTGGCGAGCCAGGGATTGCTGACTAACCTCAATGATTATGTCAGCGAAAAGGGCTGGGACAAAACTCTCACTGGTTCCATCGCTTCCACGGGTAAATATACACAAGAAGGTGTTATGGGCTCCGGTGATTGGTATGGCATCACCAATTATGGCGAAGCAGTGGTGATGTACTACAACAAAGACATGTTCGACAAGTATGGTATACAGATTCCGACCACTCTTGAAGAGCTTGAGAACGCCATGCAGAAGTTTGCGGATAATGGTGTGACGCCGCTTTCCGAAGGTGTTAAAGAATAACCGCTGCAGCATCTATGGTGGCAACTAGTGCTGTCGAAGGCCGACGATGATTTCATCAAAGCATACGAGATGTACGACGGAAAAGTCGATTGGAACGGCAAAGCCGTGAAATATGCAACACAAACCATCAAGGATTGGGTTGATAAGGGCTACATCAGTAAGGATTCCACAGGTATTGATGCAGAAACCGCTGGTCAGGGCTTTATGAAGGGAACATATCCTATGTTCTTCTCCGGTACATGGTTCTTTGGTCGTTTCCAAAATGAATTGTCCGAATTCCAATGGGAAGAATCGCCGTTCCCGGATACCAAGAAAGTGCCTGGCTCATCCGGACAGATATGGGTCATTCCCGAATATTCCAAGAAAAAGGATCTGGCTGCACAATTCATCGACATTACCTTAAGCAAAGAAGTCCAGGATCTGATGGGTAATTCCGGCGGCATTCCTGTCGCTGCAGACGCCTCCTCGATTACGGACGAGAAAACACAGACGCTGATTGGACAGTTCAATGATCTGGTGAAGAACGATGCCCTTGGATTCTATCCGGATTGGCCTACCGCGACTCTATACGATGAGTTGAACGCCAGCTTGCAGGAACTCGTCAATGGTACTAAAGACGTGCAGGAAACCATCGATCAGATTCACAGTGACTATGACAAAGGTGTCCAAGCTGCTGGAATCCAATAGATCCAAGGATGCCGTTTCTTCCCTATAAAGTAAATTAATGGGGATGGTGTACATGCATTGTCCCCATCCTCTCATCGTTGATTAGGTGATTATGATGAGTAATGCAAAGTCAAAAAACGTGATAATTCGGTGCGGCCTCGTCAACAAAGACGTCGTCAATCGACGGAATTCATGTCGAGAATTCCGGGAAATACTTCTAACCGCTTTTGGTTGTATTTGGTTCCCGGTTTTCTTCTTCTGGTGTGGATTATTGTGGTTCCAACCATCTGGAATGTGTATTTGAGCTTTACTAGATATCGCGGTATACGTCCACCACAGTGGATTGGTTTGGATAACTGGAAATATCTACTACGCGATGATACGTTCTGGTCATCGTTCCGTAATTCCATTTGGATGGTCATCGCCATGGTAGTACTACCCATCTTGCTTGGATTGATTATCTCGACTCTGTTGTTTGATGTTGTGCAGAAGAAATTCGGGCCCAAGACAGCATCCACTCTTCGAGCTGTGTATTACATTCCGCAGATTCTTCCGATTTCGGTTGCTTCCTTGGCCATTGGTTGGATTCTTCGTCCGCAAGATGGCGCGCTCAATGCTCTACTGGGTGCAATCGGCTTGAAGAGCATGCAACATGATTGGCTAGGCAAGCCTGATACTGCGCTGATATGTTTGATGATTATTATGATTTGGATTCAACTTGGTTATCCGATTGTAATTTTCATGTCGGGTTTGCAGAGGGTCGATCCAGAGCTGTTCGAGGCTGCAAGCATTGACGGGGCAAACTGGTGGCAGCGATTCCTTGCAATTACTCTGCCTGCAATCAAACCGGAGTTTTTCGTTGTGGCGCTCACCTGTACTATTGCGGCTTTGAAAGTTTTCGCACCTGTACAGATGTTGACGAGAGGCGGACCAGGCACTTCGACCATTGTCCCCTCGTACTACTCATACAGCCAATTCTTCCAGTCACAGCAGGTCGGGTATGGTGCTGCGATTTCCACGGCCCTTGCAGTGCTCATCGTAATAATCTCAATCGTGTTCACACAGGTGCAGCAAAAATTCGAAGAAAGCGATGAGGAGTAATGATGAAATCTCGGACAATCGTATCAAGGGTGCGAATTAACAGGACGTTTCCCGACTATGCCATTATTGTGCTACTAATTTTTGGCGGCATAGTGATGTTATTCCCCATTATTGTCATCTGCATAAATGCATTCAAAAGTTCGGCGGAATACAACTCATTCGGTCCGTTGGCTTTGCCTCATAAGCTGAGCTTCACTGGTCTGAACAATTTCTGGCAGAGGGCGAATTATCCGGAGAAGGTCTGGAATTCATTCTGGATCAGTGGCCTGGTCGCTGTCTTCGCTGTACTTTTGTCGGTATTGAATGCTTTTGCTTTAGGTATTGGCCGCGTCCGTGGCCGCCGATGGGTTATCCTGCTGATCATGCTGGCGAACATGATGCCACAGGAAGCCTTGCTGTATCCGCTCTACATTATGTTTAAGCAAATAGGCCTATACAACAATCAATGGGCAATCGTAATTATCTTTACAGTTATACAAAGTGCATTCGGTACGTATCTGCTTTCATCTGTGTATGGTACGTTCCCCAAAGCCATTCTTGAAGCGGCAGCCATCGATGGAGCAAGCCGTTGGAAGATACTGAAAGACATCGTATTTCCGATTTCCTGGCCGACATTAAACGTCATGCTGGTGTTCTTCTTCATCTGGACATGGAACGAGTATATGATTCCGCTTGCGTTCCTGCTCGATAATTCGACGCAGACCATCCCGATTGCCGTTAGTGCATTGTCAGGTGACAAGCTGATGGATGTCACGACCACTGCTGCGGCATCATTAATCAGTATCATTCCAACCCTTATTTTCTTCCTGATCTTCCAACGCACTTTGTCAAAAGGCATCACCGCTGGTGCTGTCAAATAAATGGATATACAACTCAATTAGAAAGTAGACTCTCATGAAATTCTCTGATGGTTATTGGCTGACCCGCAACAATATCGATGCGATGTTCGCTAGAGAAGCCTATGAATTATCCGTGGATGCGGAACGAAAGAGCGCGGAAGTTTTGGCTACTACGAAAGTCATAGCGGATAGAGGCGATACGCTGAATCTACCGACTTTCACCGTACGAATCAGTTCTCCTCTCGAGGGAGTGATTCGAGTGGAAGCCTCACATTGGAGTGGAACGGCTGAGGCCCCCGGATTCCCGCTGTCATCCGATGCTGAGGTTTCGCCTGTTACGGATATCACGAATGAATATTTGTCGTATAGTTCTGGAGATCTCAAATGCACAGTCAAGAAGGGCGCTCCATGGGATCTTTCGTTTTCTGCGCATGAAAGAGTGCTTACGTCATCCTATGGCAAATCATTGGTTCGTTATAAATTGAATGCATTGTCTCCTGTATCTACCCAACCTGTTGGAGATTTGGGTGTGTGTGCCAGCGGTCGTGCTGTAGATGAATCTGAGGTTTTCACGAGCATTCAGCTTGATTTGGGTGTGGGAACCACCGTATATGGATTTGGCGAACGCTTTGGACCGTATGTCAAGAACGGTCAATCAATTGATATTTGGAATTCCGATGGTGGAACTTCCAGTGAACAAGGATATAAAGATATTCCATTCTACCTTACCAGTGATGGATATGGGGTTTTAGTCAACAATAGAGGTCATGTCTCCTTTGAAGTCGCTTCGGAGAACACAGATGCTGTACAGTTTGCGGTGCCAGGGGAGAAGCTCGACTTCTGTGTCATCTATGGTCCGACGCCAAAGGATATCCTCAATCGCTATACTGCTTTGGTTGGGCGTCCGGCGAATGTGCCGGCTTGGTCGTATGGTTTGTGGCTTTCCACATCGTTTACCACCTGATATGATGAAGCGACGGTTCAATCGTTCATTGATGGTATGTCAAAGCGTGATGTTCCTTTGTCGACGTTCCATTACGATTGCTTCTGGATGAAAGAATTCCAGTGGACCGACTTCACATGGGATGCCCGGTTCTTCCCGGACCCAACGAAAACCTTGCAACGATGGCATGACAAAGGTCTGCATGTGTGCTGTTGGATTAATCCGGCTCTTCCGGTTTTGGTGTGTAAGGGGCGTGTGTCATAGGTGGGTTTGGATGGCTTGTCTGAAGCCTCCGGTGTGCAGGAGGCTGCGGGTGATGTAGTTGTCGAGGTTGCGGAAGCCGAGGGCGATGCCGCGTAGGGTCTCGAGCCTGCCGTTGATGGCCTCGGTGGGCCCGTTGGCGCTGTGCGGCCAGTCGAAGAACGCGAGGACGTCGCCCATGCGGCGTTTCAGGGTACGGCCCAGGGTGGCGAGTTCGGGGCAGCCGGGCGCGGCTCCCCTGGCGTTGAGCGCTTCGATGAGCTCGGCCATCATGCCGCGTCCCCGTTTGCGGTCTTCCTT
>NZ_JFAN01000053.1:0-10172 GCF_006408855.1 Bifidobacterium sp. UTBIF-68
AAATATAATTACGAATTAATGATGCGGGATACTAGCTGTGCACGTTGCATAGATATGCGCAGGCTCCCCTTGTCAGGGGAGCTGTCGGCGAAGCCGACTGAGGGGTAGTCTGCAAGCAAATGTCAATTTTGTTGACGAAATGATTGGCCCGGCGTATTCGGCTGATGTCCAGCAAACGTTACGCTAGTGCGGTTCTTGTGATGATTGACTGGATACGCGGGCGGGCCATTGGATTGGTACGCCGGGCCATTTAGAATGGGGCCCATGCCCAAAAAGAAGTCCCTGACAGTTCGTCGTGTGTTTGTCCTTCTGCTCGCGTACATCATGCTTGCCGTGTCCGGCGGCGTGGTGGCCAGCGTGCTGTTCGTGCCGGGCGTGTTCGGCGCGAACAAGGCCGCCAAGGCGGTCATCCCCTCGTTGAAGGTGGAGAACGTGGACTTCGACGTGACTAACCTGCCGCAGAAGTCGACCATGTATGCGAACGATGGCACGACCGTGATCGCCACGTTCTACAACCAGAACCGTATCGTGGTGCCCCTGAAGAACATCTCCAAAGCCATGCAGCAGGCTGTGGTGGCACGCGAGGACCGCCGCTTCTGGTCGCATGCCGGCGTGGATGTGCAGGGTGTGATGCGAGCCTTTGTGCAGACCTACATGCTGCAGAAGTCCCAGCAGGGCGGCTCCTCCCTGACCCAGCAGTATGTCAAGAACGTGCTGCTGATGCAGGCCATTGAGGATGACGACTCCATCGCCCAGTACCATGCCACCGAGGACACCATTGCGCGAAAGATCCGCGAGATGCTCATCTCCGTGCAGATGGAGAAGAAGTACTCCAAGGCGGAGATCCTGCAGGGATACCTCAATATCGCCCAGTTCGGCAGCAACCTGTACGGTGTGGAGACTGCGGCCCAGCGTTACTTCAGCACGTCCGCTTCCGAACTGACCCCGATTCAGGCGGCGACCATCGCCTCGATCACCAAGAACCCGAACCAATACGATCCGTTGATTGAAAGCAACCAGGCGGAAAGTGAGAAGCAGCGCAACATCGTACTCGACCTGATGGCTCAGGAAGGCTACATCACGCAGGAAGAGGCCAAGAAAGACAAGGCCATTCCGCTGAAGGATACGCTGAAAGTACAGAATGTGAATGTCGGTTGCCAGGATACCGGCGACTACGCGTTCTTCTGCGATTACGTGGTGCATCGCATCCAGAACTCCGAGGAATTCGGCAAGACCCAGGAAGAGCGATACAAGTTGCTGCAGGAAGGTGGCCTGAAGATCGTCACCACGCTCGACGTGGACGCCAACTCCATGCTGATGGACACTGCGCGCAACACGATTCCACCGAACGATTCCAGCGGCATGGAAATCGCGATGGCCGCTGTCAAGCCGGGTACCGGCGAAGTGCTCGGCTTTGGTCTGAACCGGTATTATGACGCCACGCCTGAGGCAGCCAACGATCCGACGAAGACCAGCCAGAACTACGTTGTCGATCTTGCGGACGGCGGCGGCTCCGGTTGGACCATCGGCTCCTCGTGGAAGCCCATCAATCTGGTGGCGTGGATGGAGGCCGGACACTCCATCAACGACAACCTGCAGACGGCCACCGTGTATCCGACGACCGACTTCGCCTGCGACCGGTACACTGGCGGCGCCGATTCTTGGAAGGTGCAGAATGCATTCGGCACCACGGTGAATCCTGAAAGCCCGTTCCTTGGTCTGGTGCGTTCGCATAACACCACCCAAGCTTCGATGGGCTCCATCATGAAGCTGTGCAAGGTGGCGGACACCGCCACCGAGCTTGGCTACCATGACGCCAAAACCGGCGAGACCATCGACAAGACCGCATCCTTCACGCCGTCCATGATGATCGGTTCGGTCAACGTCTCCCCGCTGACCATGGCCTCCATCTTCGCCGTGTATGCAGCGAACGGCGTGCAGTGCAACCCTATCGCCATCTCCAAGGTGACCAATGGCGACGGCCAGGAGCTCAAGGTGCCGTCCGCCAATTGCCATCAGGCGGTAGACAAGGACATCATCCAGACGCTGGCCTACACGCTGAACCAAGGTGTGACCAGATCCGACGGTCAAGGCCGCAACTTCCAGCTCAACAACGGGCGCAAGTCGTTCGGTAAGACCGGTACCTCCGAGGATTTGGCGGTTTCCAGTGGTTCGTTCATTCCGAACCAGATTGCTACGTTCGCCGTGGTCGGCGACGCCCAGAACCCGTACGCACACCGTATCGCCAACATGAGCATCAACGGCGTGTACAACAGCTACTGGGATGGTTCCACCATCGCGGCCCCTGCGTTGCGCAGTTTCCTGAACGCCTATGCGGACAAGAAGCAGCTGCCGATCGACAACGACTATGGGCAGCCGGTGGCCAAGTACACGGCCAGCGGCACCACGTTGGGTATCGGCGGACGCGCCTACACGCAGCGGTCGAACAATTCGAATAACTCCAACAATTCGAGCAACTCGAATAATTCGAATTCCAACTCCAACACATCGAACAACACGAACAGCGGCTCCACATCAAGCGAAAGCTCCTCGGACGACCAGTGATCATTGGCGTGTGCGCGGGACTGCGTGGCAGTCGCGTGACGACTGAGAAGACCTAGGATTCTACGCCAGAAGTTCGTTGATTAGACCATTGGCTCCCCTGTCAGGACGTTGCCTACAAACAGCTCCGCTGTTTGCTTCACGGCATCGGTCCGTCAGAGAGGGCCAGTGGGCTTATGTAATTGCGGCTCCCCTTGTCAGGGGAGCTGTCCCGCGAAGCGGGACTGAGGGGTAGTCAATTCATCAACGTATTTCTGACACAGGCCACTAAGAACCCAATCGAATTGTAAAGGCCAATTACATAGTTTGCGGGCGTTACCTCATTGAGGTGACGCCCGTTTTACAATGAATGCGATACAACATACTTCGGCCGGCGGTATCCGCAATCTCAGCCGGTTAATGGAGGGGATTCATGGGCGGCGATACGTTGACGCACAACAATTTCGATTTCAGGGGATTCGATGTCCCGGAGCTCAAAGCGGTGACATTGGCGGCATCTGATTCGGATGATATGGGTGCGGATGCGCTGAACGGCGATGCGGACAAGACGAAGGGAAAAGGCTCCGGCAAGAAGTCCAATGGCAAGGCCGGCGGCGCAGCTGCCAGGAGCGGTAAAACAGAGAAGAAAGGCAAGAACGTGGCTAAGGAATCCGATAAGAGCAAGAAGAACAAAGTCGGGCTGTTCACTCCGATGGGGCTGCGCGATGTGACCGTGCGCAACCGCATCTGGCTGCCTCCGATGTGCACGTATTCCGCGTTTGCCCGTGACGGCAAGCCCACCCCGTTCCACTACCAGCATTATGTGTCCCGCGCGTTCGGCGGTTTCGGCATGATCATCGCCGAAGCGACCGCCGTGGCTCCGGAAGGCCGCATCTCCCCGTGTGATGTCGGTCTGTGGGAGGATACGCAGATCGACGCATGGCGCTGGATCGTGGATGGCATCCGCAATGCCGGTGCCGTTGCGGCCGTGCAGCTCAATCATGCCGGGCGCAAGGCGTCCACAGGCTGCTTCCCGGTCGGATATGAAGGACAGAGCGTGCCTGAGGAAGCGGGCGGCTGGTCTACCGTGGCTCCTTCGCCAATTGAGTTCGGCAATCTGAACAAGCCTCGCGAGCTGTCCGTGGATGAGATTCACGGCATTGTGGGGGCGTTCGCGGCGGCTGCAGGCCGCGCTGTGGCGGCAGGGTTCCAGGCCATTGAGATTCATGCGGCCCACGGGTACTTGATCTCCGAGTTCTTGGATCCGCTGTGCAACGAGCGTACGGACGAATACGGCGGTGGTCTGGAAGGCCGCGCCCGCTTCCTGCTGGAGGTCGTAGATGCGGTGCGTGCCACCGTGCCGGAGAGCATGCCGGTACTGGTGCGCGTCTCCGCCACCGATTGGGCTGCCGGCGGCTGGGATCTTGACCAGACCATCGTGGTCTCCAGGATGCTCAAGGAGCATGGCGTCGACCTCGTGGATGTGTCCACCGGCGGCATCATCGCCGGCGTATCCATTCCGGTGAAGGACAATTATCAGGTGCCGTTCTCCGAGCAGGTTCGTGCCAAGGCCGGTGTGCCCACCACTGCCGTGGGCCTCATCACCAAGCCGAAGCAGGCGAACAAGATCCTGACCCGTGGCCAGGCGGACGCCGTGGAGATCGGTCGTGCTGCCTTGCGTGACCCGTATTGGCCGTTGCGCGCCGCCAACAAGCTCGGCGTTCCTGTTACCGAGGCTCCATACCAGCCGCAATACATCCGCGGCGCGTTCTGATAGGTATTAGTGGTTTATCGCGTAATTGTCTGAGTAGCACTGCCCCCTCTGGCGGAGGGACTACCCCTCAGTCCCGCTTCGCGGGCCAGCTCCCCTGACAAGGGGAGCCTGCAATTACATAAGCCCACTGGCCCCCTCTGACGGACCGTTGCCGTGAAGCAGACAGCGGTGGTATTTTGGCCCCCTCTGACGAGGGGGCTGTCAGCGAAAGCTGACTGGGGGAGAGACAGACGCACCGGTGCCAGTTACCGTACGTCCACGCCGACGGCGTCGGACACGTGCTCGAAGCCGTCGCGGCGCAGCAGTTCAGCCAAGCCGCGCTTGAGCACAGTGATCTGCTGCGGTCCGCGATACATCAGCGAGCTGATGAACATGACCAGGCTTGCACCGGAGCGGATGCGCTCGTACGCCTGCTCCGGAGTGAAGATGCCTCCGATGCCGGCGATGACGAAGCGGTCGCCGTATTCCTGATATACCTTGCGCACCAGTGCGTTGCTGGCTGTGGTGCACGGGCCGCCGGAAAGGCCTCCCTCCCAGTCGCGCGGAATCTCGAGACCGGTCCGGTCCTTCTGCAGATTGGCTAGGGACAGGCCCTGCACATTATGCTCGGCGAGCACATCCAGCAGTTCCTTGTATTCCGCCCACGGCTTGTTGAGCGGCATCTTGACCAGCGTGGGCTGCGGTCGCTCAATCTTGTCCAAAGCAGTGAACAATCGGTCGAGCGCTTCGGGGGAGGCTGTAAACGGTTCGCCCACATGGGTGTTCGGGCAGGAGACGTTCACCTCCACCATGGCGGTGCGTCCGGCGGCGCGGCGCATCGAGATGCAATAATCCTCGATGCCCTCGTCCAGATCCCCGCACAGGTTGTCATTGGTGCGCGCGATGGACACGGAGATCTGCATCTGCCGCGCCTGCGTCCACGCCTGTTCTGCGCGGGCGATCACCTTGTCCGAGCCAATGTTGGCGAGACCCACGTGCACCATCATCGAATCGTATTCGGGCAGGCGATGGAACCAGGGCTTCGGATTGCCTGGGCAGGGTCGGGACGTGGTGGAGCCCACGGTTTCAAAGCCGAAACCGGCGTTGTCCAGCACCACGGGCATGTCGCAGTTCTTATCGAGGCCGGCCGACAGGCCGAACGGGTTGGAGAAGTCGATGCCCATCACATTCGTCTCCAGGATGGGGTCGGTGTAGTCGAGCATCGTGCGCTCGGCGAACAGCAGCGGCGGAAGGTTCCTGACCACATGGCAGAATTCGATCATCTGGTCGTGCGCCTCGTCGGGCCTATGGTTGAACACGAAGTTCGGTTTGATGATGTGCTTGTATCCGAAAGTGAACAGGTCGGTGGTGGCCTTGTTCACGGCGTCATGCCAGAAGCTGTCGATAACGTAAGTCATAACGCCCATTCTCTCACTCGGGGTGTTCCGAAGCCAGCAGGGTGTGCACAGTTGATCATGCATGCTAGGCGGGGCCGTGCCGCGGGTTCGGGTACGGAGTTTTCAGTTGGTTTCGCTGCATATGTGCTGTCGATGTGCGATTTTGCGCGATTCGGCGGCGTTGAAGAGCTGCTAGGCCGTCAATGGAACGATGCGAACGCAAACTTTGGCGGAAAACGCTCAACACGGTTTTGTTTGTGAGCTTTTGTGTGCGATAATGTTCGTATGATTTCGTCACAACGTCAGCACCTCATCTTGAGCAGGCTGCGCACGCGCGGTGCAGTGCGCATTACCGCGCTATCCAAGGAGCTGGGAGTTTCGGCGATGACCATCCGCCGCGATATCGCGGAGTTGGCCGATAAGGGTCTGCTCAAGCGTGTCCACGGCGGTGCCGTGACCACCAGTACCCTGTTGAGCGAGCCCCTGTTCTCCGTGAAGTCCCAAATGGACATCGGACTCAAGGACGCCATCGCCCAAGAGGCTGTGAAATACGTGGCACTCGGAGACGTGATCGCCATCGGCGGCGGCACCACGGCCTACGTATTCGCCCAGCATCTGCTTGAATCGCAGCAATCCAGCGGCATCACCATCCTCACCAATTCGATTCCAGTGGCGGAGCTCGTCCAGGCGCTTGAATCCAAGGATGTGGAGGTGATCGTCACCGGTGGTGTGATCACGCGTTCGAACTCCCTCGTGGGGCCGATCGCCGACAAGGTCGTCGCATCCTTGCGCGTCAACACCGTATTCCTCGGCACGCACTCCGTGTCGATACCCCGTGGCTTCCTCATGCCGAACTCGCTGGAGGCCGCAACCGATATGGCGATGATGGACATTGCCGATCGCACCATAATTTTGACCGATCACACCAAGTGGAGCTGCACATCATTGTCGCTTTTCGCACGCTTCGACCAGGTGGACACGGTCATTACCGATGATGGACTAGACCCCGATTCGGTTGGGAAAACAAGGGATTTGGTTAAAGAGCTCGTGCTGGCACACCAGAGCGAGCCTATTCAGGAAGGTGAATAACCATAATGAGTGAATTCGCAAACTACACTCCCGGAGAGTACGCGAAGGAGCACATTCGCATCACGCCGACCACGCTCGCCGATGGCCGCGCTTTCTTCTACCTCGACGATGATCCGGAATACGTTTCCGGCGCGAAGACGCGCGAACTGAACGATCCTCGTCAGCTGGCATACCGTTTCTCCAACCAGCTCAACGCGGCCGGTGAGGAAGTGCCGTACGCTGCTCCGGAAATGCGTCGCGATCCACTGACCGGCGACTGGATTCCTATGGCGACCGCACGCATGAACCGTCCGATCACCGCGGGCCCTGGCGCCACCGCCAAAGGCAACCCGCTGGCCGCACGCAAGCCGGGCGACCCGTACCAAGACGGCGAAGTGCCGGACACCGACTACAACGTGGTCGTGTTCGAAAACCGCTTCCCGTCCATGGTTCGCGTGCCGGGCCGTTCCGAAGCCGTGGAATACGTCAACGGCAACCCGCTGTGGGAGAAGAAGCTCGCCGCAGGCCGCTGCGAAGTGATCTGCTTCGACCCGGACGAAAATGGTCTGCCGGCAGACCTGCCGGTCTCCCGTCTGCGCACCGTCGTGGAAGCATGGGCGTTCCGTACCGCCGAAATCTCCAAGATGGAAGGCATCGAACAGATCTTCCCGTTCGAAAACCACGGACAGGAAATCGGCGTCTCCCTGGCACACCCTCACGGACAGGTCTACTGCTACCCGTTCATCGCGCCGAAGATGGAAGCCGAACTCAAGCAGACCGAAGCCTACCATGAGAAGACCGGCGGCAACCTGCTCAAGGATCTCATGAACTCCGAAATCGAGGCCGGGGAGCGCATCGTCATGCGCAACCACAGCTGGGTGGCCTACGTGCCAGCAGCAGCCCGCTGGCCCCTCGAGGTGCATGTGGCCCCGGTGCGCGACGTGCTCACCCTCGACGAGCTCAACGACCAGGAACGTTGGGATCTGGCCGTCATGTACTCCACCCTGCTCAAGCGCGGCAACGCGTTCTTCGACAAGGGTGACGGCAAGGGTATGGACCTGCCGTACATCGCAGCATGGCATCAGGCTCCGATCCACGACGTACGCCGTGAAAACTACCGCCTGAACCTGCAGTTCTTCTCGTTCCGCCGCGCAGCCAACAAGATCAAGTATCTGGCCGGATCCGAATCCGGCATGGCCGCATGGGTTTCCGACACCACGCCGGAACTCATCGCCAAGCGCTTCCACGAGCTCGGACCAATCGATATCGAAGGCTGAAAGCCAATAAAACCCAAAGGACAAAACACCAATGACTGCTGTTGAATTCATTGAGCCGCTCTCGCACGACGAGGGTGTGAAGAACGCGACCGATCTGTTCCGTGCCACCTACGGTGAGGAGCCGGCTGGCGTATGGGCCGCACCGGGCCGTGTGAACCTGATCGGCGAACACACCGACTACAACGCGGGCCTGTGCCTGCCGATCGCACTGCCGCACCGCACGTTCATCGCGCTCAAGCCGCGTGAAGACACCAAGGTGCGCGTGGTTTCCGACGTTGACTCCGAAAACGTCACCGAAGCCGACCTCGACGGCCTGCAGGCCGGTGGCGTGGAAGGCTGGGCCGCCTACCCGGTAGGCGTTGCCTGGGCATTGCGCGAAGCCGGCTTCGATGCGGTGCAGGGCTTCGATGCGGCATTCTCCTCCTGCGTGCCGCTCGGATCCGGTCTGAGCTCCTCCGCAGCCATGACCTGCTCCACCGCCTTGGCGTTGGATGACGTGTACGGTTTGGGTTATGGCGCATCCGATGCCGGTCGTGTGACGCTGATCAACGCCGCCATCAAGTCGGAAAACGACATGGCGGGCGCGTCCACCGGTGGGCTCGATCAGAACGCATCCATGCGCTGCACTTTCGGCCATGCGTTGCGTCTTGATTGCCGTCCAGAGCTGAGCCCGCTGGAGAACGTCTCCCAGCAGGAATTCGATCTCGACAAGTACGGTCTGGAACTGCTGGTGCTTGACACTCAGGCTCCGCACCAGCTCAACGACGGACAGTATGCCCAGCGTCGCGCCACTTGCGAGAAGGCCGCCGAAATCCTCGGCGTGGCCAACCTGCGTGTGGTCGCCGACAGCATCGCCAAGTCCGACGATCCGTTCCAGGCGCTCAAGGAAACGCTCGACAAGCTGGAAGACGACACGATGAAGAAGCGCGTGCGCCACGTCATCACCGAAATCGCCCGTGTCAACTCCTTCGTGCGTGCCTTCGCCAACGGCAAGATCGACGAGGCCGGCCGACTGTTCAACGCGTCTCATGATTCGCTCGCTGCGGATTATGAAGTGACTGTGCCCGAGTTGGATATTGCCGTGGACGTGGCCCGTGCCAACGGTGCGTATGGTGCGCGTATGACCGGCGGCGGCTTTGGTGGCTCCATCATCGCCCTGGTGGATAAGGGCCAGGGGCACGAGATCGCACAGAAGATTGCTGACCGCTTCGAAAAGGAAGGTTTCAACGCACCTCGAGCCTTGCCGGCGTTCGCTGCGGCTTCCGCGAGCCGCGAGGCCTGATCGCAGAAGCCGATGCAAAAACGCGCGTTGGCGCACGCCCATGAAAAAGGACGTGCGCCAACGCGCGTTTTTGCACGATCTACTTGTGGACCAGATGGTGCACAGCGTATCCCACGGCGATGACCAGCAGGTACGATGCCGAATGCTTCATCCCGGCTCCCGGTGCGGCTACGTGTTTGGCCTGGTGCTGTCTGTGATCGTATTCGTGCTCCCCTCCTTCTTCCTGAAGGAGGGGAGCATCTTTCGTAAGTAGCGACGTGTCGACTTGGTGGCCGTCCTGTTCGGCTACGTTTTGTGCGTGCAGTGGATGGGCGGTACGTGTATTTGATGAAAAACGATACGTTATACGATTAACGGCGTGTCGCGATGTGGGTGATTCCGGTGTTCTGCAAGAACGGCAGTATAGAGCCGAAGTTTACGTTTGCGACGCTGGGGGGTGTTCCTATGTTTTTGTCAACCTTGTGAGGGGTTGTTGTGTCGTGTCGGGGTTGGTTGTGGTGGGCGTGCTTCGCCTTGGCCTTGGCGGTTGGCTGCCGTGGCCTGTGTCGGTTGGTTTCATGCGGCGAGGGTTTGTTCCTGGTAGAGGGTGCCGTTCTTGAGCATGCTGTAGATCACGTCGCAGCGGCGTCGGGCGAGGCAGATGACGGCGGCGTTGTGGTGCTTGCCTTGTTCGCGTTTGCGTTTGTAGTAGGCGATGGACGGCGGGTGTTTGGTGGAGGCGACGAACGCGGACTGCCATAGCGCGTTCTTGAGGCGTTTGTTGCCGCCGCGGGCTGGCCATTCGCCTTTGATGCTGGTGCCGGATTGGCTGGTGACGGGGGCGATGCCGGCGTACGCGGCCAGGTGGGCGGCCG
>NZ_JFAN01000054.1:0-639 GCF_006408855.1 Bifidobacterium sp. UTBIF-68
CCAGTTCCCGGCCGACGCGCGCATGCGGATAAGCCACGAGTGCCTCTACCAGTGGATCTACGCGACACCGCAGAAGGCGCTGGACCTCAGACAGTACCTGCCGCGCGGCAAACGGCACCGCACGCGCGCCAAGGGCCGCAGGTCGAAGGGGCCGAGGATCCCGATGCGCGTGCCGATCGCGCAGCGGCCCAAACGCGTCGACTCGCGGCATGAGTTCGGCCACTTCGAGTCCGACACGGTCATCGGCACGGCCCCCTCGAGACGGTGCATCGACACGCAGGTCGAACGCAAGAGCCGCCGCCTGTTCGCCCGGTTCATCCCCGACAAGAGCGCGCTGGCGACCGCGCGCGCCGAATACGACATCTACAGCCGCATCCCCGCGCCCGCGCGCATCGACCGCACCTGGGACAACGGCACGGAGTCCTCCTGCCATCTGCTCGTGGACGAGGCATTGGGCATGCTCACCTATTTCGCGGACCCGTACTCCTCGTACCAGCGCGGCACGAACGAGAACCGCAACGGCCGCATCCGCCGCTACCTGCCCAAGAAAACCAGCTTCGACGACCTGTCGGACGGGGACCTGCAGGCCATCGTCCAGGAGATCAACGACACCCCGTTGAAGGTCCTCGGGTGGGAAAC
>NZ_JFAN01000055.1:0-8755 GCF_006408855.1 Bifidobacterium sp. UTBIF-68
GCCCAACGAGGTTTGGTACCGCGAGCTCGACAGGGTAACGTCAAAGACAAGCCACCCAAAGACGAGTGTTGCACTTACAAATTGAATCCGGGCAGCAATGCTGTGAAGCGATATGCTGATAATGAATTGGATAGGAATGATGTTGGATATCCGCAACGTTACAATTCGGATTCGTTGAATGAGCTTGCCAAGGTCAAGGCAAATGCGCCTGCGGAACTTCACCTCGTAAATCCAGACAGGGATCAATCTGAAGATACGCATTTGGGCGACAGCCCATATCATGCCGATTCATCATCGACCTTCAACACCATTTACACCGGTATCGCGCTGAAGGCCCAGCTGACGGAGTATGGCAAAGCGAATGGTGCGCCAACAACTGATGGTGGTAAGTCTATTGTCTGGAACAACGCCGCCGTTCGGTTCACCAACAACGCGGCACGTCTGTCCGGCGGCGCGTTCGGCACCAACGGCGTGATTTCTTTCTCCACCCCGTACTCCGCCTCGTGGGACAAGGTCGCGGCATCTGATGCCAATTCCGGCGATACCAATAAAGAGCCCGTATACCTTGATGGCTCCGTCTGGACTCTGCGCACACAAAACGGCGGCATGCTGAACGAGTACCTGCGTCCACTTGACTGCCAGAACAACACTGCAGCGAAGCCGTCCACGTGCTGGCATGAAGTGACGGATGCCGATGAATCCAAGTGGCTGGAGGTGGATATTCGCGATGGCGGTATCCGCGACACCAACCCGCAGCCGGGCAAGATCGGTGTGGAGAATCTCAAGCCAGGTACGTACTTGCTGAAGGAAAAGGCGGCGCCGAACGGATATCACGCCACTACCAATGTGTACACGTTCACGATTGTGGAGCAGGAGGACGGCAACGTCAAAGAGCCGCCCATCACACTGGACAAGAACGTCGATCCGGACGGTTACGGCCCAATCAAGGATAATGCCATCGGTAACAGTCCGATGAGTGGCAGCGTCAGCTGGAGCAAGAACAATACCAAGGATGACGTCACCGCTTTGCAGGACCTTCCCGGCAGCGAGTGGACCATCACCAAGCTGACCGAGGACGGCAAGGACGATACATCGTTCGCGAATCTCAAAGTCACAGATTGTGTGCTCAGCGACTCGGTGAAGGAGTGCCCGGAGACCCAAAGCGGTTCCAAGGAACTCAAGGATTCCAACGGTGCCGAAGGCCGCTTTACCGTGAATGGCCTGCTGGCCGGCAACTACAAACTGGTCGAAACCAAGGCGCCGGACGGATACCAACAGCCCGACAAGGACACGTATTACACGTTCACCATCGATCCCGCATCCAACGCCGCCGTCACACTTACCAAGCACACCAGCGCGAACGACACGGCCGGTACGGAAGTGGACGGCAACCAGATCGCCAACACTCCTACTGGAGTGTCGTGGAAGAAGGTCGACGTTGCGGACGACAGCAAGCTGCTGAGCGGCACCGAGTGGACGATTACTAAGTTGGATAGCCAAGGTGAACCGACGACGGATTCCCGCACAGTAACCGATTGCACCAGTGCCGACTGCGCCAAGCAATCGAACACTAAGCAGTCGTACGTGGACAAGAACCCCGCCGAGGGCCACTTCACCGTGCGCGAGCTGACGTACTCGTCTACTCCGGAAGACGCCAAGACCCAGTACAAGCTGGTCGAAACCAAAGCCCAGGACGGCTACGCCAAGCCGGACCCCGACAAGACCTACGCGATTATCACCATTGATGCCAAGGGTCAGTCGAGCATGACCCTGCACGGCGAATGGAATACTTCATCGAACGTCGCTACGACACAGTGTTTGGCACAGAAGCCGGCTACCCAGTCAAACGATAACCCGGGCGCCGGCGTTGCGAAGACTGCGGCCAATGCGACTGCCACCGCAGTCGCGCGAATCGCTGCGCGCTTCGGCATCCCGGCTGAGCGCCGGACCGTCGTGCCGACTGCCGGAGGAGGCGAGACGACCGACGAGTGCACGCTGACGAATGCGAAGCTGGTCGCGTCCCTGCCGTTTACCGGCGGTACCGACGCGCGTACCTGGCTGCTGATCGGTGGCGTCGCCGCCGTGGCTGCCGCAATCATACTTGCCCTGATCAACGAATATCGCAAGAGAAAGGGGCTCGCCTGAACTTTTGAGGCCCTCGTCAATTGGTATGCCAGTGTCCCTTTCTGATGGGAAAATAAGGGGGGCTGAGGGGGGTATTACAGCCGACGGACTCCGAGTTCGTCAATCACTAATTCAAGACTTGCGGATCGCGAAGAACGAGCCGTGCGGACGATGCCACGGACGTGATGCGGTAACTGTGTCACGCAACGGAGCATCCGGTGCAGTTTCGATGCATAACCGACGCCCGGTGACGCATAGCGTCTGGCTGATTCCCGTTTTTCGCGACAGCAACACGCAGTAACCAAAGAATTCAAGAAGAATTCAGAAGAACAAGAAAGAAGGGTTTCTCATGCAGATGAGGAAACTATTCGCAGGCGTCGCCGCCCTGGCGACCCTGCTCGGCGGTCTGGCCCTCGGCGCCAGCACCGCGAATGCGGTGGAAACGCCGTCATATCCGCAATTGGGTACCACGATTGAACTGCGCGGCAGCGAGGCATCGTTGGTCGGACGTACGTTCAAGGTGTACAAGCTTGCCGACTATGAGCAGTATCAGGGTGCAACCACTGTTGGTCTGAAGACGAACGGCTGGCAGGATGGCGTTGTCCACGACAAGCAGTCGGAATCCGTCAAGGAAATCCAGGACGCGCTGAACAAGGCCAACGATCAGTATCCCGCCGATTCCAATGAGGATCCTCTGGCATGGTCTGCGCAGAAGCAGGGGCGTCTCGACAATGGTGTGCAGTCCACTGAGAATCCGTGGCTTGGCCTGACCCGTACGTTTGCCGAGCAATTGGACATCACCAAGCTTGGTGAGCCGGCGAAGACTGTATCCGACTTGACTGCGCAGGATCTCCAGGGTGTGATCGGTCAGCCCGGCTCGGACACGGACACCTTCTCCTACACTGTTACTAATCTCGAACCAGGTCTGTATCTGGTCGTGGATACTACAGAAGCGAATGACACTACCTCCGCTGACCAGAAGGATCCGACCAAGCAGAATGAGGAGTGGACCAACTCGCTGAAGATGGTGCTGGGCACCAAGCTGGTCGTCTCCGAAGATGGCATCACCGAGAAGGTTCTCGCCGATGGCGTGATCAACCTGAAGAACCAGACACTGCCGGTGTACAAGCAGGTCGTTCAGGGTAACAAGAACGATGGCTACACTTCCGACACCACCCCGGACTTCAACATCGGCGACGAAGTCACCTACGAGCTGACCACCAAGATTCCGACCTACACTGGCTACGAGAAGGACTCCGACAACCCGTACACCGGTACCAATCGTCGCGTGCTGCAGGTCATCGATAAGATGAGCGCTGGCCTGACCTTCAAGAGCATCGAATCCGTGACGGTCACCAAGGGCGACGAGACTAAGACTCTGGTGAAGAACACCTACAACGCGCACAACGATTACTCGGTGACCAACGAGGCTGCCAAGTACACGGATAATGCCGCTGCAAACAACGCCACCAAGGTGACGATTGATCTCGGCGGTTACGTTAACCAGACTCCTACGGCCACCAGCGTCAAGGATGGCAAGATCCTTGAAGGCGGCACTGTGAAGGTGATCCTCAAGGCCGAGCTCAACAAGGATGCCCTGATTTCCATCCCCGGTAACGTGCAGGCCAACCCGAACAAGGTCGAGCTCACCTACTCCAACAACCCGGATAACATCGAAGACAAGACCACCATCCCTGGCGGTGAGGTCAATGTCTACACCTTCAAGTTCCAGATCGAAAAGTACGCCAAGGACGCCGGCAAGAACCTTCCGCTGGAGGGTGCTGAGTTCGTGGTGTCCAAGGTTGTGGGCGCTGGTACCGCTGCACAGACCGTGTACATGAAGACCACCACTGAGACCGATGCGAATGGCAAGAAGGTGTCCAAGGTCGAGTGGGTGAACGAGGCGGATGCCACCAAGTTCGCTTCCGACGAGAAGGGTTTGGTCTCTGGTCTTGATGGTCTGGCTGCCACTGATGCTGATGGCAATGTCATCAACTACAAGGTGACTGAGGTCAAGGCTCCGGCTGACTACCAGAGCACGATTCTGCCGAGCTTCGACTTCACCATCACCCCGAACTACGTGGCTGATGAATCCACCAAGGATCCGTCCGCTCAGACTTGGGGCGATCAGGTTGCTCAAGACACCAAGGATGCTGACGGCAAGGTCACTGTTTCCGCCGTCGAGTACTCCGGTGATGAAGGCGATGCATGGAGCCTTGTCAGCAAGGATGGCGAGGTCACATATCAGTACAACGTGCTGAACGTGAAGAACGTCTTCGAGCTGCCGAAGACCGGTGCTGCCGGCATCGCGATGTTCGGCGTCATCGCTGCGCTCCTCGCCGGTGCTTCCATCACCGTCTACATGAAGTCCCGCGCCACCAAGCGCGCCCTTCGTGCGTGATACGTACATGCGCGTAGAGGGAATGAAATAACGCTTCCGGTGCGTTAATCAATAGAATGGTCTGCTTGCTTGGCGCAAGCAGACCATTCGTGTATCTGGGGATATAAAGCCTTGTATATTGCATCTACGGGCAGGCAAGAGATAACCGTTAAGACGTAATAAGGTGAGTGGAATTGAAACTCTAGTCAACCTGGTCTCACAGAGCCGACAAGTATAATGGTACTCATTTATGACTGTGTGTGTGGGGGGTAGCATGGAATATGTTCGGACGCCGCGTCGTACTCGCTCGTCTAGGGATCGCGGGAAACGGGAAAGACTGTTTTACGCCAAGATTGATGAGATTGAGCCTAGCGATGAGGGCCGTTTACTTGTAGTGTTTTCTGCTATTAATGCACGTTCAGATGGCTTGTGGAACGCTGGTCCAGATTCGTATTTTGCAATTCACAATAACCCTGATGATTCCGTGGATGCAATTACGAGGAGCGTCGATCAGATCAGGGAGAATGTCACCAAGTATTGGAATCGTGCGTTCGACTATGATTTCGATACTTTGGACTCCGTGGACGATCCTCTTAGCCAATTAAGTATATGCCGTATTACGATTGTTATTGAATCGAATCATAGCATTTTCCAAGTGCGAGACAGGTTTAATACTTGGTTCAGAATTCGTCTTGATGAGGTAGTCGACAACAATCCACGCACGACGCTTCCTTCGATTGGCTTTGCGTTGTCTACATGGCATTACGGTTTTCAGTGGGATGCTGCTCAACTCCGTAGGTTTATCGATGCTCAAGTGTGTTCCCAACAAGAATCCGCAGCAATGGAAGCAGTCCTGTACGCGCAGGGATTGCATCGACATGATGCATCCATAAGCCAGCTTGAAATTGCGTTAAAACCTCTTAAACGGATGGATCAGTGTATTTGTTTTAATGTTGGTCAAGGGCTATGCGTCGGTCTTGCTGACTGTCATGGAAGAGTTCTTGCTTACAGTGATTACGGCCATGGTTTGTACTCGAAAGGTGGCGGTACTACGCCACATTCATTACGCTATTGCCGGCATGAATCGAATCCTGCTCCTGTTATTTTGTCTCATTGGCATTTTGATCATTACGCAGGTGCATATAGAAAGGTTGGTAAGCCTGTAAAGAACGGTGTATGGGTGCTTCCTCCTGTCGGTTCATCACTTCGTCCAGGTTCCATGCGCTTGGTCAAAACACTGATTGATGCAAAATGTACCATTTTGCCGTTCCCAAACCTCATCAAGGCTAACCAACCTGCCACGATGACGATTACTACTCAAGCGGGCCAGAAAATAGCGTTGACGCAATGTACTGGATCATTAACTGGCGATCCAAACGAGTGCGGAATAGCAGTCAACGTTGAGAACACGAATCCGGACGGTACGCTTTCTAAATGGGTTCTGCCTGGCGACGCGTCATATGATAGTTTCATTGACCCGTTCCCTAATGCCGTAATAGCCGCTGTAGTGGCTGCTCATCATGGTGGCAAGATTAGCCCGTTCAATCTTCCTCAACGGCCTAACGCAGGTTATGCGCGGCTACTCTTCTCCTTCGGCAAGGATAACAATTACGGCATACCCTGTACAGTGGAGGCAGCAACCAGAAGTGCTTATCAGAAGAAGCAATGGGTGTTCCCGTCGAATTGGACTAATGCCGCAGTCAAGCCTCCCCTTCCTTCATATGTGGATGTGCTTTCAACAGCCACATGGGAGAAAAAGCAGCCCGTGTCTCCGACCGCTCCTATAACTCATATCGCCGCTACCTGGACCGGCCAGGAGAAAGTTGACGATAGTCATTTACAGGCTTGTTTCACTATGTCGCTCTATAAAAATTGTCCGAAACAAACGTTCCGTATATTGCGCTAGCGTATTTATTGGCAGAGTGTTGTGGTGGCGCAGCCTTTTGGCCATGTGGTGGCCGTTTGGCTTCGTTGAGTTGGCTTAGTGAAGCCATCGGGCCAGTTGATGTCGTGATGACTTCACTGACAGCGTTTCAGTGAAGTCGGTTGGGCATGTGGTGGCCGTTTGGCTGCGTTGGGCGTTCTCAGTGAAGTGGTTTGGCCAGTAGTTGCCCGGCTGGCTTCGCTGCGTGCTGCTAAGCGAAGTGCTGCTAAGCAAAGCCAGCCGGGTATGTTGTGGCCGTTTGGCTTCGCTGTGGGCGTGCTGGGGTGTGATGCGGATGCCTGTCGCGTGCCCCGCTACTGCAATATCGCCTGTTTTTCACTTGCGGGGCGCGGCCTGTTTCGTGCCCACAATAGCGTGGAATCTGAGAATGGCGGTTTTCTGCGGTTTTGCTGTTCGTGGTTGTGCCACGGTGGTCATGTGTATCGATTGACGGCGTTTGCGTGCCGCACCCGTGTGCCCCGCAACTGCAGAAAGCGCGTTTTTGCATTTGCGGGGCACGGCCACACCTCAATCGCTGGCGGAAGGGTCATTGCCGGCCATCCCAATCATCGCCAATAATCCCAATAATCCCAACAATCCCAATCATCCTCAATCATCGCCAACCATCCTCAACATGCCTGACCCCACCAGTGGGGCCGCAAGGGCGGCTCGCGACAGCTGTTCAATGGCGCGGTTGAATCACGCAGCGGTGCTGGACTGGTATCGCTGGAATTTGCTGCGTGGCTTGTCCGGCAGCGTCAGCGCGAGTTGTCCTCCGGCGACCAGGGGAAGCACATATGCTCGTCTTACATATGTCATGCTCAGACCGAGGTGGCCTGCTATGTCTTGTGCGGAACGGGGCGTTGCGCAATATCGGAGTATGCTTTGTCGGACTTGTTCGGAATCTATGTAGCGCTCATGTGCGTTGCCCTGCGCCTGTTCCGGGGATGCCTGTGCGCGGCTCTCATCGCTGGCATTGTCGACATGCTCGATATGATTCGCGGGTTCTGTGGGAGTCGCATGCCCCGTACGCTCCGCAGGATCAGCGGTGTTGAAGAACCGAACCATGAACGAGCCTTTGCGGTCGATGAACTCCGGCTGGCGGACGCCGCAATCTGCGGCTTCTTCGCGAATGACGGGGATTCCCAAATGGCGATTCTCCGCGATTTTCTCTATTTCCAGCAATGAGACCAAGGTGGGGTTGCGGGTCGGCATATTGGCGTATCCCAGATCGTTGATGCTTTGCCCGCCATATACGCCTCCCGGATTCCAGCATTCGAGCCTATCGGAGAACAGCACAAGGCGAATGGGGGTTCCGTTGGAATAGGGGCCATAATCGCGGTGCATCAACGCGTTGGTGAGTATCTCCCGTACGGCGGTTTCCGGATATTCGGGTATGTCCGTACGTTTGCCGTTGCGGATCACCACTTTGGTTCTACTGTTGCGGGCCACGAACCCCGCGGCGCCCTCGAGCATCTCAGATATGGTGCCCTCGTAACGTTTGTTGTCCGTGAAACGCTGCCCATTGCCATCGGGCTGAATGTCGGTGCCGTTCACCGCGATTGCGGTGATGCATGAATTGGGGTAGATGCGTTGCGGATAATCGCCGAGTGTCAGCATGCCCGCCAGTGTGGGCTTGCGATGCTGCATGACTCCGGTGAGCGTCAGGATCTCATCGTCTGAGCGTCGTGCCAGCAGTGGCCGTTCCTTGGCTGCGTCGATGATGAACTGGGCGACTTTGGTCTTGTCCAGCATGTCGGGTTCCGCGGATGGGCTAATGCTGATGTCGTCTCTGCGGCCCTCTTTGAAGGATTCGATTTCATAAAGCTCGGTGGCGGTCATACGCACGTCAGCATCTCCGATGCGCGTATAGGATCCTTCCGTGATACCTCGGCTGGTTCGGTACACCGGGCGCTCGCTCATGGGACGGCCGTTGATGTATGCCGCCACCACAGTTTTGCCGTCTACGGTGACCGTGGCGAAGACGGGCCGTATCTGCGGTGTCATGCCTTCGCATTGGCCATACACTTTTTTCTGTAGATCCTGCGCGTTGTAGACGCCGCAAATTGTGAAGCCCGCTTGCTCGTCAATGCCGAATAGAATGATGCCGCCCTCGTTCTGATTGGAGAACGAAGACAACGAATCGTATACGCGCGGTGTGCCTTCCGCGGCGGCTTTGACCTCCAACGTCTGTGTCTCGCAACGGTTTTTCACCGTGTCCCTCACCAGTTGCTCAAGTTCCGCAGGCATATCACACCTCATTGTTGTCGCAGGTTGCTGTGCAGGTTATCGTCGAATTGAAAATCCTGCTATAGGATTTAAAACTT
>NZ_JFAN01000056.1:0-9399 GCF_006408855.1 Bifidobacterium sp. UTBIF-68
GGTTATTGCCCTTATAAGGCCCAAAACCGCGCCACGCGAATGCAATAATCGCATGTTTTGCATTCGCGTGGCAGAGGCTTGTGCCACGCGAATGCAAAAAGCGCCAATCCGCAGTGGCGTGGCACGCACATAAGCCGTTCGCGCGTCATGCATGCGCATCAACACGATGCGTAAGAAAATGGCTCTCTCTGGAATCCCAGAGAGAGCCATTGCGATTGTGTGATCGCGCTATCGGTGCAGCTCAGGCCTCCGTGCTGGAGTACTGCACATCACGACCGCGCTCGACCGCCACGGTGAGCTTGTTCGAGTCGAAGGAAATGAATCCATCGGTCACCTCGAACATATGGCGATCGCCATCGGGCTCAACCACGGTGAGCGTACCCTGCTTGATGACCGTGAGCACAGGCTCATGGCTCGGCAGGATGCCCATACCGCCTTCCGAGGCGGGGATGGTCACGCTCGCCGCATCGCCGTGCCACACCGGGTGGTCGGCAGCGACGATGTTCACCTTCATCGTGGTTTTTTCCGATTCAGCCATCACTCACCAAGTTCCTTCTGCATGTCGTGCCACTTCTTCTCGAGATCGTCGATGCCGCCGATGCCGGAGAACGCCTGCTCAGGGACGTCGTCGTACACGCCGTCGCAGATGCGGGTGAAGGCCTCGATGGTCTCGTCGGCCGGCACGTAGGAACCCGGACGACCGGTGAACTTCTCAGCCACGTAGAAGTTCTGGCCGAGGAACTGCTCAATGCGACGAGCACGGTTCACTGTGGTCTTGTCCTCTTCGGAGAGCTCGTCGATACCGATCAGGGCGATGATGTCCTGCAGCTCCTTGTTACGCTGCAGAATAGCCTTGACGCGGTTGGCGCACTCATAGTGGGCCTGGCCGACGTAACGCGGATCGAGGATTCGCGAAGTGGAGCTCAGCGGATCCACAGCCGGGTAGATACCCTTGGAAGCGATGTCGCGGGAAAGCTCGGTGGTCGCGTCCAGGTGGGCGAAGGTCGTGGCCGGGGCCGGGTCGGTGTAATCATCGGCCGGCACATAGATGGCCTGCAGCGAGGTGATGGAGTGGCCTCGCGTGGAGGTGATGCGCTCCTGCAGAGCACCCATCTCGTCGGCCAGGTTCGGCTGGTAACCCACGGCGGAAGGCATACGGCCCAGCAACGTGGACACCTCGGAACCGGCCTGCGTGAAGCGGAAGATGTTGTCGATGAACAGCAGCACGTCCTGGTTCTGCACGTCACGGAAGTACTCTGCCATGGTCAGTGCGGTCAGCGGGACACGCAGACGGGTGCCCGGCTGCTCATCCATCTGGCCGAAGACCAGAGCGGTCTTCTCAAGCACGCCGGCTTCGTCCATCTCGCCGATCAGATCGTTACCCTCACGGGTACGCTCGCCGACGCCGGCGAACACGGACACACCGCCGTGGTTCTGAGCCACACGCTGAATCATTTCCTGAATCAGCACGGTCTTGCCCACGCCTGCGCCACCGAACAGACCGATCTTGCCGCCCTGCACGTACGGGGTCAGCAGATCGATGACCTTGATGCCCGTCTCGAACATCTGGGTCTTGGATTCCAGCTGGTCGAAGGCCGGCGGGTTGCGGTGGATGGGCCAACGCTCGGTAACGGTGACCTGCTCATCCGGCTTCTTGTTGAGGATGTTTCCGGACACGTCGAAGACGTGGCCCTTGGTCACATCGCCGACCGGCACGGAAATCGGGGCACCGGTGTCATACACGGATGCGCCACGCACCAGGCCGTCGGTCGGCTTCAGCGCCACGCAACGCACGGTGGAGTCACCGAGGTGCTGTTCGACCTCGAGAGTGATCTCGGTCGACTTGGCTTCGCCTTCCTCTTTAGCGCCCGTGTTGACGATGGTCACGTGCAGGGCGTTGTAGATGTCGGGCATGTGGCCGACCGGGAACTCAACGTCGATAACCGAACCCTGGACTCGGGTGACGCGTCCGTGAACCGGCTCGCCGTTGGTCTCGGAAGCCACAGTGGTCTGATTCTCAGCCATAGTGCGTTCCTACTCTTCCTTTGTGTTCAGCGCGTCAGCGCTGCCGATGATTTCGGTAAGTTCCTGGGTGATCGAGGCCTGACGCGAAGCATTGAGCTTGCGGGTGAGGTCATCGACCAGATTACGTGCGTTGTCCGTTGCCGTGTGCATGGCGTTCTGACGGCTGGCGGTCTCGGAGGCCGCTGCGGTCAGCAGGCACTCGTGGATACGGGATTGGATGTACTTCGGCAGAATGGCATCCAGCACCTCGTCCAGGCTCGGCTCGAATGCGTACAGCGGAGGAATGTCCTCTGCCGCAGGCTCGTTCTCCGGATCCGGGACCTTGGCCTCGTTCTCCACGATCTCCACCGGCAGCATGCGCAGCACGCGAACCTTCTGGACCACCATGTTGATGAATTCGGTGTAGACGATGTAGAGTTCGGAAACTCCACCCTTCTCCGCCGGTTTCATATAGGCGTCCATCAACGTATTGGAGATCGTCTCGGCGATCTCGACGCCGGGCTGGTCGGTGTCACCTTCCCATGTGGCCGCCACGTCGCGGTTGCGGTACTTGTAGTACGTCGAACCACGACGCCCGTACACGAACAGCTCCGGCTGCTTGCCATCCGCCTCGAGGCGGGCCAGCAGCGATTCCGTTTCACGGATAATCGAAGAGGTGTACGGGCCGGCCATGCCACGATCCGAGGTGAGGGCGAGAACAGCCACTCGCGGGTTGTTCTCGTCCTTCATCGCGATCGGATGCGTGATATGGGTGTGCGCCACCAACGCTTGCACGGCATCGAAAATCGCATCGGTGTACGGCTTCGCGTTCAAAGCCACATCACGGGCCTTGGCGATATGCGAAGACGCAATCATCTCCTGGGCGTTGAAGATCTTCTCCAACGACTCGGTGGAGTGGATGCGTGATTTCAATGCGAGTTGCGAGCCCATGGCTTACTTCTCTCCCGCCACGATCTTTTCCTGCTCGACCGGGGCCGCCTTGGAGATGTCAGGCTTCTTCTCGACCAGCGGCTTGCCGGCGGAGGTGACGAAGGTGGCACGGAAGGCATCCACGGCCTTGGCGAGGGCAGCCTCGGTGTCGGCGGTGAAGTCCTCGGTGTCGCGGATGGTCTTGAGGATATCGGTGTTGTGGTCGAGGTAGTCCAGCAGACCCTGCTCGAACGGAAGCACATCGGCGAGCTCGAGGTCATCAAGCTTGCCATGGGTGCCGGTCCAGACGGACACGACTTCCTGCTCCATGGAGTACGGGTGGAACTGCGGCTGCTTCAACAGCTCGGTCAGGTGGGCGCCACGGGTCAGCTGGGCCTTGGAAGCCGCATCCAGATCGGATGCGAACATGGCGAAGGATTCCAGCGAACGGTACTGCGCCAGGGAGATCTTCAGCGTGCCGGAGACCTTCTTGAGAGCCTTGGTCTGTGCCGCGCCGCCGACTCGGGAGACGGAGATACCGACGTCCACAGCAGGACGCTGGTTGGCGTTGAACAGATCGGACTGTAGGAAGATCTGGCCGTCGGTGATGGAGATCACGTTGGTCGGGATATAGGCGGACACATCGTTCGCCTTGGTCTCGACGATCGGCAGACCCGTCATGGAGCCACCACCGAGATCATCGGAGACCTTGGCGCAGCGTTCGAGCAGACGGGAGTGCAGGTAGAACACATCACCCGGGTAGGCTTCACGCCCCGGCGGGCGACGAAGCAGCAGGGAGATCGAACGATAGGCTTCAGCCTGCTTGGACAGATCATCGAAGACGATCAGCACATGCTTGCCGTTGTACATCCAGTGCTGGCCGATGGCCGAGCCGGTGTACGGGGCGATGTACTTGAAACCTGCGGAATCGGATGCCGGGGATGCCACGATGGTGGTGTACTCCATGGCACCGGCGTCCTCCAGGCTCTGCTTCACCGAAGCGATGGTGGAGCCCTTCTGGCCGACAGCCACGTAGATGCAGCGCACCTGCTTCTTCGGGTCGCCGGATTCCCAGTTCGCCTTCTGGTTGATGATGGTATCGATCGCGATGGCGGTCTTACCGGTCTGGCGGTCGCCGATGATGAGCTGGCGCTGGCCGCGGCCGATCGGCGTCATTGCGTCGATGGCCTTGAGGCCGGTGGACAGCGGCTCGTCGACCGGGTGACGGTGCATCACATCCGGAGCCTGGGCTTCAAGGATACGGCGGCCTTCGCTCTTGATCTCGCCAAGGCCGTCAATCGGCTTACCCAGCGGATCAACGACGCGGCCGAGGTAACCGTCGCCGACAGGCACGGAGAGCACTTCGCCCGTGCGACGCACTTCCTGGCCTTCCTCGATTCCAGCGAAATCGCCGAGAATCACCACGCCGATCTCACGGGCGTCAAGGTTGAACGCCAGGCCGAGCGTGCCGTCTTCGAACGTCAGCAGCTCATTGGCCATGCAACCAGGCAACCCCGTCACGTGGGCAATGCCATCACCGGCCGTGGCGACATATCCCACTTCCTGAGTGGGGGTGTCGCTCGGCTGGTAGGACGACACAAAGTCGTCCAAGGCCTTGCGAATCGAGGCGGGATCGATGGTCAGTTCTGCCATGATCACTCCTTATTGTTGGTTATTGTTCAGTCAAGTCTTTGCTTGTGTTCCGCTGAACGGCAGGGAAGGCAGTAGGCCGTTCCCCATCCGCTCAGTTGGTGCCCGCTTTCACGGTGCGGTGCAGGTTCTGCAACTGCGCGACCACGGTATTGTCCGTGACTTCGTCGCCGACCTGAATGCGCATGCCTCCGAGCACGCTCGGATCCACCACGGAATTGATGTGGACCGGGCGTCCGGCCTTCGCCGAGTAAATGTCCGTCAGACGATCGACCTGTTCCTTCGTCAGTGGCGTGGCGGTGGTCACCGTGACCATCGACTCACCCATATGACGCGAGAACTTGTTGATCAGCCACTGGATGGTCTCCAGATAGCGGCGGCGGCGAAGATTGCAGGTGGCGTGTTCGGCAAGCCTCATCGTAATCTTGTTGAGACCCTTGCCATCGAATACCTCACGGAACAGCTTCACGCGGGATTCGCTGGTGGCCTGATCGTCATACAGCTTGGCGCGCACCACCGGCAGGGTCAGCAGTGCGGAATGCAACTGCGACAGCTCGATGGATACCTGCAACGTCGAGTCAGTGGCGTCAGCGTAATACATCATGGCGTCCACGCCGAAATCTTCCACAGCGTTGGCGATGTCTCGGGCACGGCTCCAACGACGGGCGACCAGATCAGTCATGATCTCCATCGTCATCGGGTGCTCATTGCCCTGGAACAGCTCGTTGAGTACTGCGACCTTATCGGCCACAGGGCGGGAAGGATCCGTCAACGCCCGTTCGAGAGGAAGCGTGTGGTCAAGCACGCTGGTGATCTTGAACAGTTCGTTGCCGATACGCCATGCATCCTCACGGGTGTCACGCAGCTTCGGGGCGAGCGAATCACGCGACTCGCGGTCTGCTATACGGGATGCCTCTCCTCGCATGGTCACCTCCCTTTCTGGTTACGGATGTTCCTGACGATGTTCACAATCACTTCTTGGCATCCAGGTCGTTGATCATCGAGTCGATCATCGAAGACTGCACAGCGCTGTCTTCGAGCTTGGCACCGAGGATCTTTCCGGCCAAGGCAGTGGCAAGCGCGCCGACCTCGCCCTTGAGCGAGACCATGGCCTGCTGCTGCTGGGATTCCAGTGAGCGCTGAGCATTGGCGGTGATCTGCGCGGCCTCGGATTCGGCACGCGAACGTGCGTCGGCAACGATATGCGATGCTTCGGCGCGGGCGTCATCACGAATCTTGGCAGCCTCGACGCGAGCCTGGCTCAGTTGGGCCTCATACTTAGCCTTCGCCTCGTTGGCGTCCTTCTGGGCCTGCTCAGCCTTTGCGATGCCACCTTCGATCTTGGCGGTACGCTCATCGAACACAGCCTGGAACTTCGGCATGAAGAACTTGTAGAAGAACACCGCGATGATTGCAAGGATAATCAGCGACCATACGATGTCGTAGACCTTGGGGATGAACAGATTCACACCGTTCTGCTCCGCTAAAGTCATTGTCGTTCTCCTTTCATTGCTTCATTTCCTGATCATTCATTCTTCCGTCGACCCGCATCGATCCGCGATTCATGCGAACCGAACACGGCAACGGTGATGAATCACTGGAAGATGAAGCCGGCCACCAGACCGAGGAGGGCCAGAATCTCGACGAATGCAAGACCCAGGAACATCAGGGTCTGCAGACGGCCGCCGAGCTCAGGCTGACGAGCGGTGCCTTCGATGGTCTTGCCGATCAGGATGCCCAGACCGATGCCAGGGCCGATGGCGGCAAGGCCGTAGCCGATTGCGTTGAGATTACCAGCGACCTCAGCGAGGGTGATGATATCCATGGGTTTGTCCTTTCTGGTTTTTCTTCAGTACGAAGGAAATCTTGGAAAAACTATGTTCCGGGGAGCTTGAGCGAACACCGCCGAGCGGCTGATCACTCGCCCTCCGGGTAGCTCATGTTGATGTATGCAGTGGTCAACATGGCAAAGATGAATGCTTGCAGAGCCGCGACCAATATCTCGAACAGGGTCATGATCAGGCCGGCGGCAAGCGTGCCGACGCCGAGGATGGACCACAGCTTGTTCGGAATCTCGATAAGGAACCACTGGGTGGCGGCAAGGCAGACGGCCACAGTGATATGGCCGGCGACCATGTTGGCGAAGAGTCGCAGGGTCAGGGAGACTGGACGAATCACCAGAAGCTCGAGAATCTGAATCGGGGTCAGCAGAATGTAGATCGGAGCGGGCACGCCCTTGGGGAAGAGCTCGTCCTTGAGGAAGTGGCCCAGACCCTTCTCACGCGCACCTGCGATCCAGTACTGGACAAAGCACCAGCCGGCGAAGACCAGCGGCATGGTGATGGTGGCCGTAGCGGCGATGTTGAAGCCCGGGATGATGCCGCACAGGTTGAACACCAGAATGGTGAAGAACATAGTGGTGATCATCGGCAGATAACGCTGTCCGCGCTCCTTGCCCATCACCTGATAGACGATCTGGTCACGCACGAATTCGATGACCCATTCCACGGCGCCCTGCCAACGACCTGGAATCAGCTTGGCACGAGCCGCCGAAACACCCAGAATCACCAGCATGATCACGGTGGCGATCACGCGCACCATGATGATGCGATCCATGGCGAACGGAGTCCCCGGAAAAATGATCTGAGGAAGAAGGAAGTCGTCGACGGTCGGGAATTCCGGGCCGTCGGCGGCCAATGCCACCCCGTTCAAAAGGGCTTCGTTCATTCTCACGCCTCCTGCTTCTTCTGTTGTCAGATGTCAGTTTAGACCAGCGGAGCGAGCAAATGTGACGTATCGGTTACTTCCACTCTCCACTGCGGGACCGGCCAGGCGGGAACCGGAGTTGGCGCTTGGCATTCAACCCCGAATGACTGAAATGCGATTATTGGCCTCACATCGGACAAAGTCAATGCCCGCTTGGCGTGTCCATTGTAAGCCCTACTGCCATAAGGGTTTTACCACTTTGTTATCATACTCGGCGCTATTAGACGGGCACCTCAATATTGCCGAGTTTTGATCACACCTTTGTCCATATATCGAACAGAGTGGTATCCAAGTCGTGGTCACTGCGTCGCGTAGCCGCTACAAAGGGGCGGCACATAGGCTCATACAGACCAAGGCACCAGGCACCATTGCCGGCAATCTTACCGGCAGTCAGACCCCGACATACCGACAAACCAGCAGACCGATCGCGAAATCAGCGCCGAGGAATAACCCCGTATCCATCATGCTCGAACGGCGCGAAGCCGTCTTTACGCGGACTGCCCGGTTCGTGACGAATCGAGCGATCGGTGCCGAGCTTCTTCTCCGCTCGCAATTGAGGCACTTCAGACAAGTCATACGGCGTGGTCTGATACACCCAGTTCAGCCAGTTGCGCCACAACAGGTTGCCATGTGCGCGCCAGCTGAACAACGGCTCAAGCGAGGGATCGTCATGTGGGAAGTAGTTTTGGGGGAACGGCACATTGGTGAGCCCCTTGGCCATATCGCGCTCGTATTCCTCGGCGAGCGTGTATTTGCCGTATTCCCAATGGCCGAGCGCGAAGACCTCGGAGAAGTCACGCGTTGCCACCAACCCCGGCCCGGATTGCGGGCCCCAAGTCAGCACCTGCAGGTTCTCCCCATGCGTCTTCAGATCATCCTCGTTCACACCGGCCAGACGGGAATGCGGCTGCAACGCGATCTCGTCAAAGCCGTTGGTGAGGAAGCAGTATTCATCCTGCAGGTACTGCGGGAATACGCCGAAGACCTTCTGCGGATAATCCTCCTTGCGCACACCGTAACGGTAATACAGCGCACCCATGGCGCCCCAGCACATGTACATGGTGGAGAACACATGAGTGGAGGCCCAGTCGAGGATGGTCTTGAATTCCTCCCAGTAGTCCACCTGTTCGAAAGGCAGATGCTCCACCGGTGCGCCGGTCACGACGAAACCATCGTAATAGTTGTCCTTGAACGCATCGAGCGTTTCATAGAACTTCACCAGATGGTCAGCGGAGACATGCGTGGACTCATGCGTGGAGGTCTTCATGAAATCGACCTCCACCTGCAGCGGGCTCTTGGAGATGAGGCGAAGAAGCTGTGTTTCGGTCTCGATCTTCTTGGGCATAAGATTCAAGATCACCAGTTTGAGCGGACGCACACGCTGACGCTCAGCTTCGGGCTTCTCGAGGGCGAAGATGCGCTCCGAATCGAGGATGGCACGGGCCGGCAGGCCACTGGGAATCTTAATAGGCATGTCTTCATTATGGTGGAATCGCGGATATGCCGCACGCCAAGGATGCTGTTTTATGCGGCGGACCACATAGATTCCGCTTATGACGCGTTACGCGACAGGACAGCGCGGTATGACACTCCGCATGGCCGGCGTGCCACGCTCCATGCATGATATGTTCCTCAGGGTTGGCGCGCGCCACGCGCAGTATGGTCCTCAGTGCGGCACCAACTCCCTACACGCGACGCCACTTCACACGCGGCACGTCCCCTCTACGCGCGATACGTCCCACGCGCGGCACATCCCATGGGCGATGCATCACCTCCCACTGGCGACACGCCGAAGAAACCAACCTGATTGACTTTTTTCAATCCCTCAGTATCGTAGATAGAGCTGTCAGAAAGACAAGCCGACGCGGGGTGGAGCAGCTCGGTAGCTCGCTGGGCTCATAACCCAGAGGTCACAGGTTCAAATCCTGTCCCCGCTACTGCGGGCGGAGGCCGTCACGATTATTCGTGGCGGCCTTTCGTGTATTCGCAGCGCCTTCAGGGCGCGACTACGTAGCCGGACGATGGTGTCCCATGAAAAAACAATATCCG
>NZ_JFAN01000057.1:0-3477 GCF_006408855.1 Bifidobacterium sp. UTBIF-68
TTGGTGTGTTGTGTGGCGTTCCCCCGTTAGTACCGGTCGGCTCCACCCCTCGCGGGGCTTCCACGTCCGGCCTATCGACCACGTGTTCTGCATGGGGGGTCACCAGCCCACGATGGGGCTGTAGGAATGCTTATCTTGGAGCAGGCTTCCCGCTTAGATGCTTTCAGCGGTTATCCCTTCCGAACGTGGCCAACCGGCCGTGCCGCTGGCGCGACAACCGGCATACCAGAGGTTCGTCCACCCAGGTCCTCTCGTACTATGGGCAGGCCTCCTCAACATTCCAACGAGCGCAGAGGATAGAGACCAAACTGTCTCACGACGTTCTGAACCCAGCTCGCGTGCCGCTTTAATCGGCGAACAGCCGAACCCTTGGGACCTGCTCCAGCCCCAGGATGCGACGAGCCGACATCGAGGTGCCAAACCATCCCGTCGATATGGACTCTTGGGAATGATCAGCCTGTTATCCCCGGGGTACCTTTTATCCGTTGAGCGATGCCGCGTCCGTACACCGGCACCGGATCACTAGTCCCGACTTTCGTCCCTGCTCGACCCGTCAGTCTCGCAGTCAAGCCACCTTGTGCACTTGCACTCGCCACCCGATTGCCAACCGGGCTGAGGTGACCTTTGGGCGCCTCCGTTACTCTTTGGGAGGCAACCGCCCCAGTTAAACTACCCGCCAGGCACTGTCCCAGACACGGATCACGTGTCGTGGTGAGACATCCAATGCGAACAGAGCGGTATTTCACCTTGCGACTCCGCGTGGTCTGGCGACCACGCCTCACGGTCTCCCGCCTATGCTACACAATCCACACCGAATGCCAATACCAAGGTATAGTAAAGGTCCCGGGGTCTTTTCGTCCTTCTGCGCTTAACGAGCATCTTTACTCGTACTGCAATTTCGCCGAGCTCCTGGTCGAGACAGTGGGGAAGTCGTTACGCCATTCGTGCAGGTCGGAACTTACCCGACAAGGAATTTCGCTACCTTAGGATGGTTATAGTTACCACCGCCGTTTACCGGGGCTTGAATTCACCGCTGCCCCCCGAAGGGATGACGGATCCTCTTAACCTTCCGGCACCGGGCAGGCGTCAGTGCATATACAGCGGCTTGCGCCTTCGCATGCACCTGTGTTTTTGGTAAACAGTCGCTACCCCCTGGTCTGTGCCACCCCCAACAGCTCCAGGAGCAAGTCCTTTCACCATCGGGGGCCTCCCTTGAACCGAAGGAACGGGAGTGATTTGCCGAGTTCCTTGACCAGGATTCGCTCGATCGCCTTGGTATTCTCTACCTGACCACCAGTGTCGGTTTGGGGTACGGGCGGCATGCGCCCTCACGCCGAAGCTTTTCTCGACGGCCGGGACCACCGGATCCACGCTCAACGCGCGTCCCATCGCACCTCACCCATACGCCCCCCGGATTTGCCTGGGGGACGGGCCGAATGCTTGGCCCGGGAAAACCACCTCCCGGGCCGGCTGCCCTTCCGTGTCACTCCTGCGCTCACCTACCGGGGCTACGGTCCCCACACCGCCACGACCACCATCCCGAAGGACGGATCACGCGGCGGGGAGGGTTAGTACTCGCCCTTTCGGTCATTTCGGTCGCAAGCCGGTACGGGAATATCAACCCGTTCATCCATTCGACTACGCCTGTCGGCCTCGCCTTAGGACCCGACTCACCCAGGGACGATGAACGTGGCCCTGGAACCCTTGGTCATCCGGCGGACGGGATCTTCACCCGCCTCTCGCTACTCATGTCTGCATTCTCACTCCCCCGAAGTCCACGGCAGGCTCACGCCGCCGCTTCGCCCCTCGGGGGACGCTCTCCTACCCAATGGCAAAACCACCATTGCCGCGTCTTCGGTGGCGTGCTTGAGCCCCGCTACATTGTCGGCGCGGAACCACTAGACCAGTGAGCTGTTACGCACTCTTTCAAGGATGGCTGCTTCTGAGCCAACCTCCTGGCTGTCTATGCGACTCCACATCCTTTCCCACTTAGCACGCGCTTGGGGACCTTAGACGACGGTCTGGGCTGTCTCCCTCTCGACGACGGAGCTTATCCCCCGCCGACTCACCGCCGGGATACACTTGACGGGTATTCGGAGTTTGGTTGCTGTCGGTACCCAGTACGGGCCCTCAAGCATCCAGTAGCTCTACCCCCCGCAAGCACTCACCCGACGCTGCACCCAAATGCATTTCGGAGAGAACCAGCTATCACGGAATTTGATTGGCCTTTCACCCCTAGCCCCAGGTCATCCCCCCGGTTTTCAACCCAGGTGGGTCCGGTCCTCCACACGGTCTTACCCGCGCTTCAACCTGCCCAGGGCTAGATCATCCCGCTTCGGGTCCAGGACGGGCGACTCAACGCCTTTTGAGACTCGCCTTCGCTACGCGTACACCACACGGCTTACGCTCGCCACCCGCCACTGACTCGCAGACTCATTTTTCGATAGGCACGCCGTCACCCCACAACGAGGGCTCCGACGGATCGTAGGCGCACGGTTTCAGGAACTCTTTCACTCCCCTCCCGGGGTGCTTTTCACCTTTCCCTCACGGTACTAGTACGCTATCGGTCAGACAGGAATACTTAGGCTTGCCCCACGGTCGGGGCGGATTCACACGGGGTTCCACGGGACCCGCGCTACTCGGGAAAACACGATCGACGGTCCACGCGCATTCGGGTACGGGGCCATCACCCTCTACGGCCCGGTATCCAACCCGGTTCCCCTAGCACATGGATTTCTCACCGCCGGCCGGCCCGTCGGGACCGGCGCACACGCTCCCACAACACCGCACACGCAACCCCCGACGGGTATCACACGCGCACGGTTTAGCCTGATCCGCTTTCGCTCGCCACTACTCACGGAGTGTCCTCTCCTGCAGGTACTGAGATGTTTCACTTCCCTGCGTACCCCCCGGCCAAGCCGGTGCCAGCCCATGACGGCTGGCGGGTTCCCCCATTCGGAGATCCTCGGATCAAAGCCCTGTCGGCGGCTCCCCGAGGCCTATCGCGGCCCCACACGTCCTTCATCGGTCCTGTCTGCCAAGGCATCCACCACACGCCCTTGCAAGCCACACGGCCCGCAAGCAACGACACAATGCCAGACGACAAATCATCGACAACATCAGATCACAAAACGATCGCAAACGAACACCAAAACAAGTTTGGAGTCCGAACGAAATCAACAACGAGACACCCGGGACACACCCGGATGCTCGCTCGCGTCCACTCTCCAGTTCTCAAACCACCACCGCACCCACACAAGCCCGCACACGCGAAACCGATCACGCACGCAAGCCCGAGCGGGGCAGGGCACCCGCACCAGGCAGAACACCCGGCGTGGCGGCCCGGGAACCCAAGAACGCGCCCATACCACCCCCACACGCCCACGACAGGCACACAGGCGAGCCGAATCCGATCTCTTCCACACCAGCAACCCCCGCACGGCCGGGAGCATCCCGGCCCAAGGGGCGAAACGGACG
>NZ_JFAN01000058.1:0-1542 GCF_006408855.1 Bifidobacterium sp. UTBIF-68
AAAATCTCCGTAGAAAGGAGGTGATCCAGCCGCACCTTCCGGTACGGCTACCTTGTTACGACTTAGTCCCAATCACGAGCCTCACCTTAGACGGCTCCCCCCCATACGGGTTAGGCCACCGGCTTCGGGTGCTGCCCACTTTCATGACTTGACGGGCGGTGTGTACAAGGCCCGGGAACGCATTCACCGCGGCGTTGCTGATCCGCGATTACTAGCGACTCCGCCTTCACGGAGCCGGGTTGCAGGCTCCGATCCGAACTGAGACCGGTTTTCAGGGATCCGCTCCACGTCACCGTGTCGCATCCCGCTGTACCGGCCATTGTAGCATGCGTGAAGCCCTGGACGTAAGGGGCATGATGATCTGACGTCATCCCCACCTTCCTCCGAGTTAACCCCGGCGGTCCCCCGTGAGTTCCCACCATAACGCGCTGGCAACACGGGGCGAGGGTTGCGCTCGTTGCGGGACTTAACCCAACATCTCACGACACGAGCTGACGACGACCATGCACCACCTGTGAACCCGCCCCGAAGGGAAACCGTGTCTCCACGGCCGTCGGGAACATGTCAAGCCCAGGTAAGGTTCTTCGCGTTGCATCGAATTAATCCGCATGCTCCGCCGCTTGTGCGGGCCCCCGTCAATTTCTTTGAGTTTTAGCCTTGCGGCCGTACTCCCCAGGCGGGATGCTTAACGCGTTGGCTCCGACACGGAACGCGTGGAACGCGCCCCACATCCAGCATCCACCGTTTACGGCGTGGACTACCAGGGTATCTAATCCTGTTCGCTCCCCACGCTTTCGCTCCTCAGCGTCAGTAACGGCCCAGAGACCTGCCTTCGCCATTGGTGTTCCTCCCGATATCTACACATTCCACCGTTACACCGGGAATTCCAGTCTCCCCTACCGCACTCAAGCCCGCCCGTACCCGGCGCGGATCCACCGTTAAGCGATGGACTTTCACACCGGACGCGACGAACCGCCTACGAGCCCTTTACGCCCAATAAATCCGGATAACGCTTGCGCCCTACGTATTACCGCGGCTGCTGGCACGTAGTTAGCCGGCGCTTATTCACCGGGTACACTCACCCGAAGGCTTGCTCCCCGATAAAAGCGGTTTACAACCCGAAGGCCTCCATCCCGCACGCGGCGTCGCTGCATCAGGCTTGCGCCCATTGTGCAATATTCCCCACTGCTGCCTCCCGTAGGAGTCTGGGCCGTATCTCAGTCCCAATGTGGCCGGTCGCCCTCTCAGGCCGGCTACCCGTCAAAGCCACGGTGGGCCGTCACCCCGCCGTCAAGCTGATAGGACGCGACCCCATCCCATGCCACGAAAGCATTTCCCGACAAGCCATGCGGCCCATCGGAGCATCCGGCATTACCACCCGTTTCCAGGAGCTATTCCGGAGCATGGGGCAGGTTGGTCACGCATTACTCACCCGTTCGCCACTCTCACCCCGGCCGAAACCAGGGATCCCGTTCGACTTGCATGTGTTAAGCACGCCGCCAGCGTTCATCCTGAGCCAGAATCGAACCCTCCACAAAAAAA
>NZ_JFAN01000059.1:0-4176 GCF_006408855.1 Bifidobacterium sp. UTBIF-68
CATAGTTCTTGTATATAAAGTGAATGGGTGTTGCCTACCGTGTTTGGCGGGCAACACCCATTCACTCTATCTGGATTGGTAACGGCTGCTCATTCCGCGGCGATGGCGGCCTTGAGCTCCTCGACCTTGTTGGTCTGCTCCCACGGGAACTCAACGTCGGTGCGACCGAAGTGGCCATAGGCGGCGGTCTTCAGATAGATCGGACGCTTCAGATCGAGCTCGTCGATGATGGCGGCCGGACGCAGGTCGAACACCTTACGCACTGCGGCGGCGATCTGGCCGCGCGTCACACCATCACGCTCGGTGCCGAAGGTCTCCACGTTGATGGACACCGGATCGGCCACGCCGATGGCATAGGCCACCTGCACCTCGGCCTTGTGAGCCAAGCCAGCAGCCACGATGTTCTTTGCGACCCAGCGGGTGGCATATGCGGCGGAACGATCCACCTTGGACGGATCCTTGCCGGAGAATGCGCCGCCGCCATGGTGGGCTGCACCACCATAGGTATCGACAATGATCTTGCGGCCGGTCAGACCGGCGTCGGCAGCCGGGCCGCCGAGTATGAACGAACCGGTCGGGTTCACCAGCTGACGGTATCCCTCGTACGGCACCTTGTCGCCCAGGACTTCCTTCAGGACAGGGTCGATGACGTGTTCCTTGAGCTGCGCTTCAAGCCACTCATGAGTTGCCTCCGGGTCGTGCTGGGTGGAGATGAGCACGGTGTCCAGGCGTACCGGCTTGTCATTGTCGTCGTATTCCACGGTCACCTGGGTCTTGCCATCCGGGCGCAGATGCGGCACTTCGCCGGACTTGCGCACCTGCGTCAGACGGAAGGCCAGACGATGCGCCAAGTAGATCGGCAACGGCATCAGCACCGGCGTCTCGTCGGTGGCGTAACCGAACATCACGCCTTGGTCGCCGGCACCCTGAGCCTCGTAGCGTTCCTCGCGGCTGGCTGCGGTCTCCTGCTCGGCGGAAAGGCGGGATACGCCTTGATTGATTTCAGCGCTCTGACCGGTAATCGCCACAATCACACCGCAGGAATCGGCATCCAAGCCGACCTCTGAGGAAGTGTATCCGATGTTGCGCAGAGTCTCACGCACTTTGGACTGCACATCGCAGTATCCTTCGGAAGTGACCTCGCCGAACACTAGGAAGACGCCTGTGGCAGCTGAGGTCTCCACGGCGACATGGCTGGTGGGATCCTGCGCGAGCAGGTCGTCAAGAATGGCATCGGAAATCTGATCGCACACCTTATCCGGGTGGCCTTCGGTGACGGATTCCGCGGAAATAAGCCGCTTCTCTTCTGTCATATCATCCCTTTCATCAGGACTTATCGCCCCGCAAGCATGCGGAGCACAATGATACGGTTGTATTCATTTTTGATGGAAGCAGGCATAGCAAAGGGCTCGTGCCAACCAGCGCGGTGGCGCGAGCCCTTGGTCGTGTTCGCTCCTGAGTCTGTTTATAGCCTATGCAACTCGGTAAAGCAAGCATGTGACTCGAAAATCAGTGCACAGCGGAACCTTACGGCACATGGCATGCGGGGGAGCGTGACGGCGAAGCCGATCAGTTGCCTTCGCTCAGATCGTCTTCGCCCAGAGTCTCCTCAAGCAGACCTTCGTCGATTTCACGGAAGGCGATGGACAGCGGTTTCTCGTTGTTCTGGTACTCCACCAGCGGGCCGACGTTCTGCAGAAGGCCCTCGTTGAGCTGGGTGAAGTAGGAATTGATTTGGCGGGCGCGCTTGGCGGCGAAGATGGCCAGCGCGTACTTGGAATCAGCATGCTGCATCAGGTCGTCAATCGGCGGGTTCGCCAGACCGGTGGGGTGCGGGTCGGTGCCGAACGGCTCGGCAGCCTGCTCGTCAGCCTGATCCTTGACCTCGGTATCTTCTGCCATAAGTATGTGTCTCCAAACGTTGGAAAATCTATCTCAACCGAAGCAAGTGTAGCCTTGCCGTGGGACTTCATGCATGCTCGCAGACATCGGTGAACTGCTGGATGCGCCAAGCGAATAAGGTTACGGTTTTGAAAATTCCATTATTCGACTCTTGACAAGAAACGTGTCCCGTGCAAAGGCTTGAATGGAATCATGACCGAAATGCGATCTGCAAAACTCATGTCCGGCCGCGTCTTCGCAGGCGCGCGCGCCCTGTATCGTGCCGCTGGCGTCAGCGGCGACGACATGGGCAAGAAGCCCATCATCGCCATCGCAAACTCATTCGACGAGTTTCTGCCTGGCCACGTCCACCTGAACAAAGTGGGACGCATTGTCTCCGAAGCCATCAAAGAGGCTGGCGGCATCCCCCGTGAGTTCAACACTATGGCTGTGGATGATGGCATTGCCATGGGCCACACCGGCATGCTGTACTCCCTGCCTTCCCGCGACATCATCGCCGATACCGTCGAATACCAGTGCAACGCGCACTGCGCCGACGCCCTGATCTGCATCCCGAACTGCGACAAGGTCGTGCCGGGCATGCTCATGGCCGCCCTGCGCCTCAACATCCCGACAGTGTTCGTCTCTGGCGGCCCGATGGAGGCAGGCACCACAGTGCTCGCCGACGGCACCGTCAAGAAGAACACCGACCTCATCTCCGTGATGTACGCCTCCGCCGACGATAGCGTCTCCGAGGAGGACCTGCTCAACTACGAGAAGACCGTGTGCCCGACCTGCGGTTCCTGCGCCGGCATGTTCACCGCCAACTCTATGAACTGCCTGACCGAGGCCATCGGTCTGGCCCTGCCGGGCAACGGTACGATCCTCGCCTCCCACGGCTTCCGCAAGGAGCTGTTCCGCAAGGCCGCGCGCCAGGTCGTCAAGATCGCCAACCAGTACTACAAGGACGACGACGATTCCGTGCTGCCGCGCTCCATCGCCACCAAGGAGGCGTTCGAGAACGCCATGACCATGGACGTGGCCATGGGCGGTTCCACGAACACCGTGCTGCACATTCTGGCCATGGCGCAGTCCGCTGACGTGGACTTCACCCTGGACGACATCGAGCGCATCTCCCACACCGTGCCCTGCATCTGCAAGGCCGCGCCTTCCGGCAAGTGGGAGATCTCCGACGTGCACCGCGCGGGCGGCATCTGCGGCATCCTCGGCGAACTCGACCGCGCCGGCAAGCTGCACAGGAACGTCCACTCCATCGATTACCCGACGCTCGAGGACAAGCTCGCCGACTGGGACATCATGCGCGACACCTGCACCGAAGAAGCCAAGACCATGTACCACGCGGCACCTGGCCACATCATCTCCCCGGAGCCGTGGACGCACGAGACCCTGTTCGATTCGCTCGACACCGACCGCGTGAACGGCGCCATCCACGACATCGATCACCCGGAGATCCACGAAGGCGGTCTCGCCGTGCTGCGCGGCAACCTCGCACCTGACGGTTGCGTGGTGAAGACCGCGGGCGTGCCGCAGGAGATCTGGAAGTTCCGCGGACCGGCTCTGGTGGTCGAGTCCCAGGAAGAGGCCATCAAGGTCATCCTTGACGATACCCTGAAGCCCGGCATGGCCTTGGTCATTCGCTACGAGGGCCCGAAGGGAGGCCCGGGCATGCAGGAGATGCTGTACCCGACGTCCTTCGTCAAGGGCAAGGGCATCGGCAAGCAGGTGGCCATGCTCACTGATGGACGATACTCCGGCGGCTCCTCCGGTCTGGCCATTGGCCATATGGCTCCCGAGGCTGCGAACAAGGGCCCGGTGGCGCTCATCAAGAACGGCGACATCATCGACATCGACATCGAAGCCCGTTCCGTGAACGTGGAATTGACTGACGAGCAGCTGGCTCAGCGCCGTGCGGAGCTTGAGGCCGGCGATGGCTATGTGGCCCATCGTGACCGCAAGGTCTCTCAGGCTCTGAAGGCGTACGCCGCCTTTGCACGCTCCGCCGACAAGGGCGCTACGAGGGATCCTGACCTTATCAACAAGCTCTCCGGTCTCGCCTGATTTTGTTGGTCGACCGTTTGCGGGCGGTTATGACTTGGGGCCTGTCATCTTCTCTGTGCAGGAAGGTGGCAGGCCCCAAGTCATGTGCAGAACTCATTACGCAACATGCGGATACAGGGCGAAACATAAGTATTGGACGGTGTCGGTTTATGTTTCGACCCATATGGACCCTTGAAAATGGGACGAAACATAAACCGGTGTAAGGAAAAACTTATG
>NZ_JFAN01000060.1:0-3238 GCF_006408855.1 Bifidobacterium sp. UTBIF-68
TTTTTTATTGTCAGTTCCTGTCGGCCGGCCAGCGGTCGGCGAAGGTGATGGCGAACGCGTTTAATGCGGGCTTCCATCGTGCCGTCCATTTTACCTGTCCCCGGCCGGTGGGGTCCAGCGACCTGACGGTCAGGTACAGGCATTTGAGCGCGGCCTGCTCGTTGGGGAAGTGGCCGCGCGCCCTCACGGACCGGCGGAACCGGGCGTTCAGGCTTTCGATCGCGTTGGTCGAGCAGATCACGCGCCGGATCTCCACGTCGTAGTCCAGGAACGGCACGAACAGGTCCCACGCGCCCATCCACAGGCCCCGGATGGCGGGGTACTTGGAGGCCCAGTTGTCGAGCATCTCGTCGCGCGCGGCCGCGGCCGCCGTCTCGTTGACGGCCGTGTAGACCGGGACGAGGTCGCGTCCGATGGCGCTCCAATCGCTCTTGGACGCGTAGCGGAACGTGTTGCGCAGCAAGTGGATGATGCAGGTCTGCACAATCGCCTGCGGCCATACCACGCCTACCGCGTCGGGAAGGCCCTTCAACCCGTCGCAGATCAGGAAGAACACGTCATCCACGCCCCGGTTCTTCAACTCCGTGAGCACGGACAGCCAGTATTTCGCGCCCTCGGCGGCAGGCGAGCCCCAGATGCCGAGCACGTCCCGCCTGCCCTCCAGATCCACGCCGATCGCCGCGTAGAACGCGCGGTTGGCGACCTGCCCGTCCCTGACCTTGACGTGGATCGCGTCGACGAACACCGCGGCGTACACCCGGTCCAACGGCCGCGACGTCCACTCGTTCATCTCCGCCGTCACCCGCTCGATGATACGGCTGACCGTCTCCCTGGAGACGGACGCGCCGTAGATCTCCCTGAAATGCGCGCCGATCTCGCCGGTCGTGAGCCCCTTGGCGTACAGGGACAGCACGACCGAATCGACGTCGCCCAGGCGCCTCTGGCGCTTCTTGACGATGACGGGCTCGAACGACCCGTCGCGGTCACGCGGCACCCTGATCTCGACCGGGCCGACCGCGTCGGTCGTGACCGTCTTGACGGTGGCGCCGTTGCGCGTGTTCGCGGCCCTGCCATCCACGCTTTTCTCGTGCCTGGCACGTCCGAGGTGCTCGGTCATCTCCTCGTCCAGGGCGGTCTCCAGCACGGTCCTGGTGAACTGCTTCAACAGGCCGTCCGGACCGGTCAGGTCGAGTCCTTGCTCCTTGGCGCGGCGAATCATCTCCAACGCGAGCTCGCGCTCGGCCGGGGACGCCGGCCCACCACCACGTTTCCTTGTCTTCACCGCGGCATCATTGCCGGCGACGGGCTTCTTCGTCATGGTTTCCATTGTCTCAGTCGGCATGCTCATCACAGGCCCTTTCCCGCCGGCCCACGGACCGGCGACCAAGACCAGTTACACACTTACCGAGACACTCCCTGACGGGTGCATGTGCCTGCCTGTGACGGTAAAGCGAGAGCGGTTTTCCGGCCACGGTATCGGTGGCACCGCTAGTGGCGTAAGCCTGAGTCAGGATGCTGGCAAGGGCATAGCTTGAGGGATACAGGGAGAGACAACCTTGGGCACCTCTTGAACTGGGATAAAACCTTACGTTGCGATAGTAGAATTGGGCTAACGTCGGTAAAGCGAGGTGAGCCAAATGGGTTTAAGGGAGTTAAGACAGAAACGAGGACTGACACAACAACAGCTAGCCGACAAATCAGGGACTAGTAGAGGCAATATTGCCAACTACGAAACCGGTATCTTGAGCGTCGGGAACATGACGCTTAACACGGCGCTTGCTATCTGTGATGCTTTGCGCGTGTCTAATCCTCGGAGACTGTTGGAGGCTGACAGGCCGAAAGAAAACAGCGCTACAGATTAGCGTGTGTGTGCCCTTTTACGATTTCAAAAGTCCTGCATCAATCCGTACGTCTCGGCGTCATGCCGGGTAAGGCGAGTGGCAAGGGTGGGCCGCCATTGTTGACGTGGCGTTGTGCCGGCGGAAAGGTCGGCGGTTGTCAACAGCTTACATGGTGTCTTTACGGCAGTATGTAGGCACTGGGTATGGCGTTGGTGTCATGCCATTGTTCATAGCGTGTCTTCATATTCAGGGGATACGCTGAAAACTACTAATGAAAGGTGGTGTGTTATGACGGCTGTAGAAAGCCTGCCTGCCTATGCTTCGGCTGAAGCCGTTGCAAAACGCAAAGGCGATAACCTGATTAGCATAATCAACGCCTACTTGGCCGGGTATGCGTCGGCCGGTGCGCCGATCAATGCCGAAACCACGGGTAAGACATTGCACGCTTTGCCATCCGATACCGTATTACGTACTGATGCGGATTTTGACGCATTCGAGCGTGAGGTGTTGGGCGATGATTGAGGTTGCCTACTCGGATTTAGCCAAGGCGGATGTCAAGCGGTTGAAACGGTACCGTCGTGACTATGCCGCTGAGGTGTTGCGTATCGTTCGTGAGGAATTGCGCGTTAACGGGTGTGTGTCCGAAGCGTACAAGCCCCATGAGCTGACCAATCCAGACGCGCATTTCTCGGGCTACTTGGAGTTTCATGCTTTTGATGATGTGCTGGTGTTGTATTACCCGCCTTATCCAGACGGTTTCGTTCGGGTCATGCGGGTGTGTACTCACTGGGAACTGCATACCGGCGTGTTCGGTGCCGAGTGGCCTGACCCCAAGGCTGAGGCTGAAGCCAAGGCCAAGCGTGGTTTGACCAATGAGGCTATCGAGGCTGAATTGTTCAAGTAGTTTATCGGCGTGCTGGTTTTCGACCCGCCGATTTGCATACCCACGAACATTAGAATATTCTAATATCTATCAAGTTCAGATGAACGCGATAGCCCCGCAAGCGTGAACCACGATGGTGTTTCATACATGCGACTATTAGAATACTCTGATAGCATTTGGCTGACCGAACACAAGAGAGGTGAGTCCATGGGGTTGAAACAACTCAGACAACGCGCCGGTTTGACGCAAGTCAAACTAGCGAAACTGACCGGGATAGCGCAGACGACGCTAAGCGGATACGAGACGGGACGTTACGACGTCCATTCCATGACGCTTGATAACGCTTTGCGATTATCCCGCGCCCTCGAGTGCCGTCCCGATGAGTTGACGGACGGCTACCCCGAGTAAAAGAAATGCGGCTGGAAGGGTCCTCTTCCAACCGCATTGCCCATGAAAGGCCGACAAAGGCATTAGTGATTGTGAGGCGTCGCCAATCATCGAGCATGCATAGTTC
>NZ_JFAN01000061.1:0-2976 GCF_006408855.1 Bifidobacterium sp. UTBIF-68
CCCCAAGGGTTGGAACACCGTACTGCAACAGCATGATGCAATGACGACAGGGAGACGACACGGATCCCCAACGCATCGCACGATGATCGACAAGACATCCTCGCGTCCATCCTCCGGTTCCCGAACCGCCACAAGCCGGCGGGAACACGATTCCCGACCGAATGATGATTCTTGCGGCGGCCATGGCCCAGGTGAGACGCCCGGTCCCATTCCGAACCCGGAAGCTAAGGCCTGGCACGGCGATGGTACTGCACCCGACAGGGTGTGGGAGAGTAGCACGCCGCCGCAACCCACTCTTGACAGGAAGCCCCATGGAGCACACGCCCCAAGGGGCTTTCCCATACCCGAAACACACACGAACACCACAGACCGGGGCCTCCACATCCCGGCACCCCCGGAAGACCCGGAAACCAGCCACAGACCAGACACACGTCGAACCCGGCACACGGGCGGAAACACCGCATGGAGGCACCCGATGCCATCCAGAAGACCCCGGACACAAACCAACACGACCAAGACCTCAACCATGCCCACAGACAATGCTGATGCATGGGCCTCACCAGGCTTGGGCCTTCCGGCTCTGCTTATATAGCGACAACCTGACGGACAATAACCACCATGGCTCTATACATGAATATTGAACATACGAAACACTGGCGCGTAACAATATCCCTATGAGCGTTTCTGATAACATCCGTCATGCCACTATGGCTGATTTGGAATCCTTGTCTGCCATTGAAGCCACATGCTTCCCTCCTGCGGAAGCCGCCAGTTCGTATGAGCTGCAATCTCGTCTGACCGTGTATCCTGACTTCTTCTGGCTGCTCACCGAAGAGCAGACAATCATATCCTTTATCAATGGCTTCGCAACCGACTGCCCTGATTTGACCGATGATATGTATGCCGATGCCACGCTGCATGATCCAGACGGCGAATGGCAGATGATTTTCGGCGTTGACACCGATCCGAGATTCCAGCATCGCGGACATGCCAGCACTCTCATGCACGCCGTCATCGAGGACACCAAGGCAGTCGGGCGACGAGGGCTGGTGCTCACCTGCAAGGAACACCTCATCGGCTTCTACCAGCGTTTCGGCTATATCGACGAAGGCGTTTCCTCATCAACCCACGGCAACGTCCGCTGGCACCAGATGCGCCTCACCTTTGACGAAATGAACTAGTGTCCAGCGCCAGTATCAGCTTATGTGCTCCAATCAGAACCCGTAAGGTGCTGGATGGGTGGCACCTGGATGGCAGTAATCCCATCCAGCACCTTATAGGCTCGTTCTTAACCGAAATCAGTCACGTTCGTGGGATTCGGAGTCATGTGCGAGCTTCATCTTGACGAAGACGCAGCCTGCTCCTGCAAGCGAGGCGATGGCCATCATGGTCAACGGCAGGGCAGTAGTCGCGCCGGTGACAGCCAAATCACCATTCCCGGTTGTGCCGGTTTCGTTTGACAGCGCCTGGCCAGCGACATCCTTTGCATTCTGCTTCGCTGCCGACTCCCTGTCGGCGGCATCGTGCGCAGCCTGCTCGTTGTCTTTCTGAGCCTGTTCAAGCTTGGAAGCGAGAGCCTTGGCACTTGCAAGTGCCTTGTCTGCGGAATCCTTGTCAGCCTTGGCGGCATCGTAGACCTTCTGCGCTGCCGCAAGGGCCTTGCCTGCGGTATCATCGGCGGAAGTGGCATCTTCTAGCTTGCGCGCAGCGGCTTCAGCAGTGGCTTTGGCTGCCTCCAAAGCGGCATTTGCCTTATCAAGTGCAGCTTGTGCGATATCAGGGTCAAGAGCCTTTTGTGCTGCAGTGGCTTCGGACAGTTTGCCGTTTGCCGCATCAAGGTTCCGTCGGGCTTCCTTGACCTTGGACTTGGCTGTCTGCAAAGCCTCGTTGGCCTTGGTTGCCGCTTCGGTTGCCTGTGCGGTGGCGTTCTTGGCTTCCGTAAGAGCGTTCTCCTTGGAAGAGAGCGTTTCCTGGGCTTTCTTCAGAGCTTCCACTTTGTCGGCTTGTGTTGCAGCGGCGTCGTCATAGGCCTTCTTCGCTGCCGCGAGCTTCTCGTTGGCTTCCTTGAGCGCTTTATCTGCAGCCTCGCGTGCTGCAGTGGCTTCAGCGGCCTTGGCGTTGGCTTTGGCCAATGCGTCTGCGGCGGTTTTGGCATTCGCCTGCGCCTGGGCGGCCTTGTCAAGTGCGGTTTGATAAATGGAGCCTGCATTCTTGAGACCGTCCATGTACGCGCTCAGCTTGGTCACATATTCGTCAACGGTCATGTCGCCGGCGTCATAGCCGAAGTTCTGGGCGTCTACCTTGAGACCCGACCCATCGGAGAAAGTGGTGCCAGTTCCGATGGTGTTGATATTCGGGTTAATGATGTTCTGGTAGTGACCAGTGGCGGAATAATCGTGATTGCCGGAATCCCAGATCTTCTTTTCGGCGTAATACCAGCCGTCAAGCGGATCATCATACCCCCAGGCGAGGTTCTGGGAGCCGCCATATACAAACACGTGGCCGAACCCACCGCCGTCAAACGTATTGTAATCTGCGGCGGCCTGAGCGGCGGCGGCAAGATATGCGCTATAGTTGAGCTCGCTCAGGCCAAGGCTTTTGCGAATCTCATTGGTTTCTTTCATGACCTTTGCGGTTTGTGCCATGTTGTCCAACGAGGTTGCCGAATCCTTGTCTCCAAGTTTGTACCAGACCTTTCCTTGCCAGTCCTTGATGGCATTGGCTGCCTTGTCGAGGCCATTGGCTTCAAAGAACCCGAGAGCTCCCTTGTTCCATTCAGACTCGGCGTTGTCGGCGATGGCTTTCTTTGCATCGGCATCCTTGTTGGCTTCAGATGCGGCTTTCGCGGCCTCATCCGAAGCGTTTTTCTTGGCCGCTGCGTCAGTGGACGCTCCCGATTCGGTGGCTGCCGCTTCCTGTTGCTTGGCTGCGGCATCTTCCTGGGCCTTCTTGGCGGCTTCAAACGCCTGCTTTACG
>NZ_JFAN01000062.1:0-2551 GCF_006408855.1 Bifidobacterium sp. UTBIF-68
CCCGTTTGTGTGTGTTCAATTGAAAGTGGGCCGTGTGAGCGTGTGGAAAGTCTCCGAATGAGCGGCAGGTTCTGGTCCACTTCAGCGTGTGGTGAGAGATGAACACCGGCCCGTCCTGCCCGGACTAGTTTCCCGAGTTGAAAGCAAACCATCCGGTTTCTCGGGAAAGGAAAGGAATGACGGTACCGGTGTCCGTGCAACAACGTATCAGGGTGCTTGACGCGCGTGGCGTGTCATGGAGAGGCATCGCGAAGGAGGTGGGCGTGGCCCGCGACACGGTCGCGAAATACGCGGGAAAGGAGGATTGCTCGCCCGGGCCGGAGCGTCCCGTCTCGAGGTCGTCGAAGCTCGACCCGTTCAGGACGACGGTCGACGGGTGGCTGGAGGCGGACCGGTTCATGCCGCGCAAGCAGCGGCATACCGCCAAACGCGTGTACGACCGTCTCGTGGCGGAGAAGGGCTATCAGGGCTCGTACTCGCCGGTGCAACGCTACGTGAAACGGTGGCGCGAGGAGCATCGGCTCCCCGGGGACGGGTATCTCGAGCTCGAATGGCATCCGGGCGAGGCGCAGGTCGATTTCGGCCTGGCCCAGGCCGTGATCGGCGGGGACCGGACGGATGTGCATTGCCTGGTCGTCACGTTCCCGTGGTCGAACATGCGCTACTGCGTGGCCCTGCCGGGCGAGAACGCGGAATGCGTGTGCGCGGGCCTGCGCATGGTGTTCGAGCATGCGGGCGCGGTTCCTCTGACGCTGGTGCTCGACAACGCCACCGGCGCCGGCCATCGGGTCGCCTGGGACAAGGTCGCGATCGTCAGGGTGTTCGAACTGTTCATGGCGCATTACCGGCTCGAGACCAGGTTCTGCAACCCGCGGTCGGGCAACGAGAAGGGCAGCGTGGAGAACGCGGTCGGGTTCCTGCGCCGCAACATCATGGTCCCCCTGCTCAACGCGGAATCGTATGTGCAGCTGACCCGGTACATGCTCGAACGCTGCGACTCGCTGGCCAAGGGGACGCATTACCGCAAGGGCGTGCCGGTCGACGGCCTGTTCGCCGAGGAGAAGACCGGGATGCAGCCCCTGCCCTCCAAACCGTTCGACGCGATCCGCTGGGAGACCCGGAAGGCCGACAAAGACGGACGCGTGCAGGTTGATGGTAATTATTATCTCGCCGGTCCCTCGTGGCGCGGCTGGACGCTGGACGTCGCCCTGCGCGCGTTCGACGTGACGATCCGCACCCAGGACGGGCGCACCTGCGCCAGACTGCCGCGCGTGTACGGTGATGCCCCGGCCACGGTGCGCAACCCCGCCACGCTCCTGCCCGCACTGGGCCGCAAGACCAACGCGTGGCCCGATTCCACCATCCGCGGCGACTTCCCCGACAAGCTCAGAACCGCGATCGACCGGATGGACGCCAAGGCGAGACGCAACGCGTTCCGACTCATCTCCAAGGCCAGCGACCAATCCGGGTTCGAGCCGGCGGTCCAGGCCGGCGAATACCTGGTCGAACAGGGGCATCGACTCGACGAGGCCAGCCTGACCACCATGGCCCGGCGCATCGCCGCCGGCGAGCGGCCATACGAGCAGACCGCGCCCGACCTGACCGGATACGACATCTTCATGAAACCCCGTCGGGAGAAGGAAAGGAAGGAGGCCTGACCATGGGAACCCATCGTCCGCCGGTCGTCATGCCCGACATGAAACGCAGGCGCGCGTCCACCGGGGAGAGGGTCGAGACGGTCATGACCCTGGCACGCCAACTACCGTTGACCCGGCAGGTCCTTGCCGACCAGCTCGCCCGGGCGACCCCCAGCCAGATGGAGTTCATGGAATCATGGATGAACGCCGAGATCGACTCCCGGGAACGCTCCAAACGCTCACGCCTGCTCAAGGCGGCCGGCTTCCCGGCCGACAAGGAACTCGACGGCTACGACTGGACGCCCATCCGCTTCCCCGTCGACTACGGGCGAGAACAACTGGCCCGTCTCGACTTCATCGACGAGCACGACGACCTCGTCCTGTTCGGCCCTCCCGGCACCGGCAAGACCCACCTCGCCATCGCGCTGGGACGAGCCGCATGCCGCAGGGGCACGCCCGTACGCTATTTCACCGCCGCAAGCCTGGTCATGCGCCTGCTGCGCGCCCAGACGGACAACAGGCTCGACCGGGAACTCGCCATGATCGGCAAAGTCCCGCTCGTGATCATCGACGAGCTCGGCTACGTGCCCATCGACGAGGAAGGCAGCCGGCTCCTGTTCCAGGTCGTCACCAACGCGTACGAGACCCAGAGCATCATCTACACCACCAACATCGAATTCAGCGGATGGGGCAGGATCTTCGGCGACCCCAACATGGCCGCCGCGATCATCGACCGCACCGTCCACCACGGCAGGATGATCCGATTCGAGGGCGAATCCTGGCGCAAGACCCACGCCCTCATGCAATAACCAACAACCCGACAGGACCGGCCAACGCTCAAACGGTCTAAAACCAACCGCTCAAACGGACCAAAAAACACGCCAAAACGGCCCACCCCAACTTGACGAAATACA
>NZ_JFAN01000063.1:0-2280 GCF_006408855.1 Bifidobacterium sp. UTBIF-68
AGATAAGGTTCCAGCAGTTGCGTCCCTGATTCCTTCAATGCCTGTTCCAATACAATCGGGGCCAATGAGCGGAAGTCCGCCGGCGTGCTGACCGGACTGTAATAAAGCCCGTATTCAAAGCAAATCTTACAGTCCGTTACGTTCCAGCCGAACAAGCCCTGCTCCAGCCCGTAACGGATACCATCCCTGACAGCGTTTTGAAAACTCTGGTTCAAGTATCCCAGCGAAACCCGGCTCTCGTATTGTACACCGGAGCCAAGCGGGAGTGGTGTAACAGACAGTCCGATGGATGCCCAAAACGGGTTGGGCGGCACCTCGATATGGATGGTGTGGCTGGCTGCTTTGAGCGGCCGCTCCATATAAATGACGGTGGGTTCCTTTACCACTGTTTCAAGCTTGTATTTTTCCGACAGCAAAGCGGAAACAACCTCCAACTGCACCCGGCCCAAAAAAGAAAGAATGATCTCATGGGTGATGGAATCCACCTCGCAGCGCAAAAGCGGGTCAGTATCCGCAAGTTGCGTAAGAGCGTCCAGCAGCCGTTCTCTTTGCGCTGCCGTTTTCGGCGCAATCGACGTCCGCAGCATGGGGAGGGGGTCCTCACGCCACCTTTTACGAGGGAGCCGGGTTGGGTCCCCTAATACATCGTTTAACCTCACGCTGTCGCTGGGAAGGATAACAATTTCACCCGGATAAGCGATGTCTGTCCGAACAATTTCCCCTTTGGATGGAATACGCATCTCTGTGATTTTCAGCTTTTCTCTCCCGGCCAGGGCCACCGTATCCCGCAGGCGCAGCGTTCCGCTGTATAGCCGTAGATAGACACGCCGCTGGCCGCAATCTGTATACTCCACCTTGAAAACGCTGCCGCATAGGGCGGCGCTCCCCTGTTCCCCAATCGGTTGGAACAGCCCTGTCACCGCATCCATCAACGGTTGAATGCCAAGGCCCTTTTTGGCGCTGCCATAATAGACCGGGAACAGGGAGGCGTCTTGAACCCGCCGCTGTTCCTCCCGCACAAGTTTTTCCCGGCTGATTGGTTCTCCTGCGATATACTTTTCCAATAATTTATCGTTATTTTCGATGACCGCATCCCATGCTTCTATGTCGGTATTTTCCTCCAGGACTATTTCCGGGGACAGCGACACCGTCTGCTTGATGATAATATCGGCGGAGAGCTTATCCCGAACAGACTGAACCACGCTCTGCAAATCAACGCCAGCCTGGTCGATCTTGTTGATAAAGATAACGGTGGGAATGTTCATTTTCCGCAGGGCATGGAACAGAATACGGGTCTGGGCCTGCACGCCATCTTTAGCGGAGATCACCAAGATGGCCCCATCTAAAACAGCCAAAGAGCGGTACACCTCCGCCAAAAAATCCATGTGGCCGGGCGTATCCACAATGTTGACTTTACATCTGTGCCACTGGAAGGAAGTGACTGCCGCTTGAATGGTAATCCCACGCTGCCGCTCCAAAAACATGGTGTCCGTCCTCGTTGTCCCTTTTTCGACGCTCCCCGGTTCTGAAATGGCTCCGCTGGCATATAGCAGGCTCTCCGTCAAGGTCGTCTTTCCAGCGTCTACATGGGCAAGAATTCCAATATTGATTATTTTCATGTGATTGTCCTCCCTTTACTGCCCCGAAGGGCATAAAAATCCCCAGCAGTAAAATACTTTTACCACTGGGGATGATAATTTGCGGACATACACATATGCAGCATACACCTGTTTGTGAGTGCTGTTTTTGGGGATATGTCAAAATTGATAAGGCAAAAGTATTCTTAAATTGGGTACAAAAAACTAAGCCCCTACAAAAGGGACTATCATAATCCTTTGTTCCCACTATTTGATTATAGTTTTATTTAAGAATACCTTGCCGCATATTTTTTACTCCTTTTCTGGACTTGAATTATTATATCACATCAGTTTTAGGAAAACAAGTATCTAAAAGAAATTTTTCTTCCCCTTATATGTAACAATCATACCGGCTTCCTAACGTTCAGAATGGTTTCTACTGTCTGCTGCGGTGTTTGGTTGGAATTGTCCAGCCAAAAGCCGATCCGTGGTGTTGTCTGCATTTTACTAAATACAAATTCAATGTATACAGAAAGAAATATATAAGGAGTGGGAGGGATTCCGCCGTAGTCGGCATTGTAGGAAAATCCAAAAGTTTAGATTTTCTCAAAATGCTTATCTTTTGGTCTTTGGTTCGGAATAGTGTAGTGCTGGCGGTCTATCTATTGTTTTCGGTTGCTTGCTTCTTTACCGTACATGAGCA
>NZ_JFAN01000064.1:0-2068 GCF_006408855.1 Bifidobacterium sp. UTBIF-68
TGTATTTCGTCAAATCGGTGTTTCGGTTTTCGTCATTGTATTTTTTCGGGTTTCGGCGTCGGGCGTGCCGGCCGGTGGTTGGTTGGGTTATTGGCTGGTGTCGGTTTTGCCGAACATGAGGGCCTGGCTGACGCGTCGGCTTGGCCCGGTGAATTCGATGAGGCGTCCGTGGTGGACGATGCGGTCGATGATCGCGGCGGCGAGCTTGTCGTCCGCGAAGATCGTGCCCCATTTGCTGAACTCGATGTTCGTGGTGAAGATGATGCTGCGCCGCTCGTAGCTGCCGGCGATGATCTGGTAGAGAAGTCGTGCGCCGTCGATGTCGAAGGGCACGTAGCCGAACTCGTCGAGGATGATCAGGTCGGCTCTGGAGAGGTCCTTGAGGAGGTTGTCGAGGGTGCCGTCGCGTTTGGCCTTGCCGAGCTGGAGGACCAGTTCGGCGGTCTGGCGGAAGCGCACGCTTCTGCCCATCTCGACGGCCTTCATGCCGAGCGCGGTCGCCAGGTGGGTCTTGCCTCTTCCCGTTTTGCCGTAGAACACGAGGTCCTGGGCCTTGTCCATGAAGTCCAGGCGCGTCATCCGTTCCCTGTCGTACCCGTCGGGCAGGCGCACGTTCGTGAAATCGTAGCCGTCCAGGCCTTTGGGCACGGGGAACCTGGCCTGGCGCATGAGCCTGGCGCGTTTGGATGATTCCCGGTTGGCCAGTTCCGTGGCGAGCATGCGGTCGATGGCGTCGATCTGGCGCGGGGTTGCCCATTCGAGCGTGGCGTCGATGGTGGCTTGGGAGATGAACAGGCCGCGCGCCCTTTCCCGCAGCAGGTCGATGTCGGTTCTCCCGGTTTTCTGGTTCATGCGTTCTCCTGGGTGTAGGCGATGTCGTATTCGCTCAGGTCGACGGGCTCCTCGTACTCGACCGGTTCCACGCCCGAGGCGTGGCGGGCGGCGGCGAGGCACACGCCGGCCCGGTCCACGCCCCCGGTGGCCTCGAGGATCTCGAGCATGCCCGTCACGGCGTGTTCCCAACCGCTTTCACGGTCCGCGTTCCTGAGCGTCTGCAGGCTCGCGCGCCGCGTGGCCTCGTCCTGCGAGTCGATCCATTCGCGCAACGGGTCGGGCAGCGCATCGCGCACCCGGCTGTTGCGCCAGGCCGCGGGCCGGGTGCACAGCAGCTCGAGCTGACTCGAAGGGTCGGCGCTGCTGGTGGGTTTGTCGCCGTAGGCCCTGGGATGCGCGGCCACGTGGACGCCGCCCGCATCGAGGATCTCGATCTCCAGTGCGCGCAGGCCGACGATCATCTCCCTGCCGGCGTGTTCGGGACCGGCCGCGTACCGGTGGCGCCCCTCGAGGACGATGTTGCCGTACTTGTCGGCCCTCACGCGCTTCCAGGTGACCACGTCGAAGGGTTTGGCCGGCAGCGGGAGGAGCGCCTCACGGTCCTCGGCGAACAGGTCCGTCTCCCTGCCGCCCTTGCGGTAATGCTCCTTGGCCCCGAGCTCCAGGCACCTGTCGGGCAGCCGCCGGTTGAAGCTCTCGAGGTTCCATACGCTGGGCACCGGCACGAACAGCCTGCGCCGCACCGCGCCGACCCGCGCCTCGACCGCTCCCTTCTCATGGCCCGAATACGGGTTGCAGAACGCGTACTCGAACCCGTAGTGAGCCTGGAACGCCTGGAACAGGCGGGTCAGGCTAATCTCATCGGATCGTCTGCGTCCCACGCCGGCCGCGTTGTCGTACACGATCCGCCGGGGCACGCCGCCCAGCCATTCGAACAGGTTACGGAGCGCCTGGCACGTGCACTCCGCGTTCTCCCCGGGCATCAACTGGCACGGGGATATGTTCGAATGCGGGAAATCCAGCACGAAATGGCGCATCCGTACCGTCGACCCCCGGTAGCGCACGTCGACCTGGCCGAAATCAGCCTGGCACTCGCCCGGATGCCACGTCAGGTCGAGGAAACCCATCTCGCGCTCCAACGCGGACTCGCGTCTGAGCTGCGCGACCTTGCGCGTCACGGTCGACAACGACACGGCGGCGCCGTATTCGTCACGCAGACGCTCATGGATGCGCG
>NZ_JFAN01000065.1:0-1504 GCF_006408855.1 Bifidobacterium sp. UTBIF-68
CAAACTACGTCAACGTCTTCCGTCAGGTGCCGGTGTTCCATTACATGCTGAACACCCTGGTGGTGTGCATCATCTCCATCGCGGGAAACATCATCTTCTCCACGATGGCAGGATATGCACTCGGACGTCTCAAGTGGCGTGGCCGCGGGTTCGTGTTCGCCTTGTTCATGGGCACCATGATCATCCCGATCGAAGGTGTCATGATCTCCCAGTTCCTCATCATCCGCGCCATCAATCTGCAGAACACGTTGCTGGCCGTGGCCTTGCCTGGCTTGTGCGGCGCCATCAACATCCTGCTGATGACCAACGCCTTCAAATCCATCCCGATGGAACTTGAGGAGGCGGCCATGGTCGACGGCGCAAGCCTATGGCAGCGATTCTTCCACATCTGTGTGCCGCAGGTCAAGGGCACGATGACCGTCGTGGGCATCTTCTCCTTCGTCGGTGCATGGAACGACTTCCTCTGGCCGTTGATCGCGATCTCCGATGAGAGCAAATACACCCTGACCCTCGGCATGAACAGGCTCAAGGGCATGTTCATCCAGGATCCGCGACTCATCGCCGCAGGCGCACTGGTCTCCCTCATCCCGATCATCGTCTTCTTCCTGTGCTTCCAGCGTTACTTCTTCCGCGGACTGGAACAGGGCGGTCTCAAGGGCTGACACGAAAGGATACTCTCATGAAATTCGGCGTTGATTACACGCCCTCGCATGGCTGGTTCCATTCGTGGCTCAACCCGGACTGGGAAAGCATCGACAATGACCTGAAGCAGATCAGCGATCTGGGCATGGATCATGTCCGCATCTTCCCGGTCTGGCCGTACCTCCAGCCCAACCGTACATGGATCAATATGAAGGGCGTCGAGGATGTGTGCCGTATGGTGCACATCGCCGGCGAGCATGGTCTGGACGCCTACGTCGACGTTTTCCAAGGCCATCTCTCCAGCTTCGACTTCCTCCCCTCATGGCTGGTGACATGGCATAAGGGCAACATGTTCACCGATCCCGAGGCCGTGGCTTCGGAACGTGAACTGATCTCCATCATGGCGGATGCGTTGGCCAAGGAACCGGCGTTCAAGGGCTTGACCCTCGGCAACGAGGTCAACCAGCTGTCCGATCGTCCGCACCCGACCAAGATGACCGCCACACCCGATCAGATCGGCGAATGGCTCGACGAGCTGCTGCCGGCCGCCAAGCGTGGCGATGACCTGGCCTTGTACAGTGTCAATGACGGTGTCTGGTTCATCGACGGTCACCCGTTCACTCCGGTGCAGTCCGCCACCAAAGGCGATCTGACCACTATCCACTCGTGGGTGTTCAACGGCATCGCCCAAGGCTATGGAGCCAGGAGCGAGGAGTGCTATTCCTATGCGCTCTATCTTGCCGAACTGGCCAAGGCGTTCGGTCCTGCCGACCGTCCGGTCTGGCTGCAGGAGGTGGGCGCGCCCGAAAACGTGCTTGCCACCGAAGATACGCCCGAGTTCTGCCGACGCACCGTTGAAAAG
>NZ_JFAN01000066.1:0-936 GCF_006408855.1 Bifidobacterium sp. UTBIF-68
GGCTCTTCGGGTGTTTGTGTGGGTGTGGAGCACTGGTCCGGCCTTCTGGTTATTGGCGTCCGGGGAGTTGGAGGTCAAGTCCTCCGCATTTGAGCATGACGAGGCTGATGAGGTTGTCGAGGTTGCGGTAGCCGTAGCCGATCTTGATGGTGGTCTTGATCTTGTTGTTGATGGCCTCGAGCCTGGCGTTGGACAGTCCGGAACGGATGGTTGTGAGGATGTCGAAGTGGCGTCTGGCGATCTTCTCGCCGAGCGGGACGAATCCCGGGATGCCGGACAGGAACGCGTCCGCGGCCCATTGGCGCAGCATGGGCGCGGCCTCGTCCGCCGTCTGCTTGAGGATCATCCTGAGGCGTTCCTTGAGCTTGTACGCCTCCCAGAGGGTCTCGTTGGTGTTCGCCACGCACTCCAATTGGGCCTTCTGGCCGGCGGTCAGGTCGCCCTCGTTCTTCAGCAGCGCCCATCTGGCGCCCTTGATCGGGTCCTTGGCGCCTTTCCGGGTCGTGCCGGCCTTTCTGGCCTCGCGCCATGCGGCGGTTCGGACCTTGTCGAGCGCGTCGGTCGCCCAGGACACGATGTGGAACCCGTCGAGGATGCGTTCGGCCTGCGGGCACCAGCGGAACGCGCACTCGTCGATCCACCGCGCCCCGTCGCCGGTGATCACCTGGATGGATGCGCGCTGGGCCGGCGTCAGCTGCTGGAAGAACAGGTCGAAGACCTTCTCCCCGTGCCCCGGGTGCATCCAGACCACGCGCCCGCGGTCGTGGTCGACGACGACCGTCATGTACTTGTGGCCTTTTCTGTAGCTGGTCTCGTCCACGCCGATGGAACGCAGATGGTCGAACAGGCCGGCGCCCTGTTCGGCGCGCAGGTCGTCGGCCACGCGCCGGCAGATCGGCCCCACGCTCTTCCAGTCGACGCGAGTCAGGGCCGACA
>NZ_JFAN01000067.1:0-522 GCF_006408855.1 Bifidobacterium sp. UTBIF-68
CGGCGCTGCGCGGCGCGTGCACGCTCAGCCACGCGACCTGTTGCTCGAAGTCATACGTGTACGCGCTCTTGCGTCTCGCCCACGGCACCATCGCGACCGTCACGCCATGCCCGGCGCAGGCCACGCGCCGAGGCGCGTACTCCAGGAAAAGCCTCGCGCAGCCGATGTCGAGATGCCGCCATCGTCGCGTGGGCAGACGGTCATACGGCCGGCCATGCCCGCCGCATTCGGCGCACCGGCCCGTGTCCCTCGCATACGGGCGGACCGGGACGACGACGGTCTCACGGCCGGTGCGATCCCGTTCGATGCGGGGCGTGCCGATCACGACGTTGGCGGGCAGATGCAGCATGCGCTTGAGCGCGCCGGCTGATATGGTGGGCACAGGCGTTCCTCTGTTCTTCGGTTCTATTTCTTGGCGGAAACAAACCTAACAGGCGAACGCCCCTTCCATACCCGCATACACAAAAGCCCCGGCCACAACGCCGAGGCTCAACACCCCACCACACAAACTGGCGAAGGCTC
>NZ_JFAN01000068.1:0-1458 GCF_006408855.1 Bifidobacterium sp. UTBIF-68
GGCTCTTCGGGTGTTTGTGTGGGTGTGGAGCACTGGTCCGGCCTTCTGGTTATTGGCGTCCGGGGAGTTGGAGGTCGAGTCCTCCGCATTTGAGCATGACGAGGCTGATGAGGTTGTCGAGGTTGCGGTAGCCGTAGCCGATTTTGATGGTGGTCTTGATCTTGTTGTTGATGGCCTCGAGCCTGGCGTTGGACAGTCCGGAACGGATGGTTGTGAGGATGTCGAAGTGGCGTCGGGCGATCTTCTCTCCGAGAGGGACGAATCCCGGGATGCCGGACAGGAACGCGTCCGCGGCCCATTGGCGCAGCAGGGGCGCGGCCTCGTCCGCCGTCTGCTTGAGGATCATCCTGAGGCGTTCCTTGAGCTTGTACGCCTCCCAGAGGGTCTCGTTGGTGTTGGCGACGCATTCCAGTTGCGCCTTCTGGCCGGCGGTCAGGTCGCCCTCGTTCTTCAGCAGCGCCCATCTGGCACCCTTGATCGGGTCCTTGGCGCCTTTCCGGGCCGTGCCGGCCTTTCTGGCCTCGCGCCATGCGGCGGTGCGGACCTTGTCGAGCGCGTCGGTCGCCCAGGACACGATGTGGAACCCGTCGAGGATGCGTTCGGCCTGCGGGCACCAGCGGAACGCGCACTCGTCGATCCATCTGGCCCCGTCGCCGGTGATCACCTGGATGGAGGCGCGCTGCTCCTCGGTGAGCGTCTCGAAGAACAGGTCGAACACCTTCTCGCCATGGCCCGGGTGCATCCAGACCACGCGTCCGCGGTCGTGGTCGATGACCACGGTCATGTACTTGTGGCCCTTGCGGTAGCTGGTCTCGTCCACGCCGATGGAACGCAGCCCGTCGAACAGGCCCGCCCCCTGTTCGGCCCGCAGGTCGTCGGCGACCCTCTTGCACACGGGGCCCACGCTCTTCCAGTCGATGCGCATCAGCGCCGACACGGCGCTTCTGGGCGCGTGCACGCTCAGCCAGGCGACCTGCTGCTCGAAGTCGCGCGTGTACGCGCTCTTCCTGCGCGCCCACGGCGCCATCGTGACCGTGACCCCGTGCTCGCGGCACATGACGCGCCGGGGCGCGTACTCCAACAGCAGGCGCGCGCACCCGAGGTCGAGGTGGCGCCAACGCCGCACGCCCAGCCGGTCGTACGGCCGGCCGTGCCTGCCGCACCTCGCGCACCGGTCCATATCATGCGCGTACGGGCGCACCGGCACGATGACGACGGTCCCGTCACGCGGGTCGTCCTCGACACGGGGCGTGGAGACCACGACGTTGGCGGGCAGGTGCAGCATGCGCTTGAGCGCGCCGGCTGATATGGTTGGCACAGGCGTTCCCTTGTTCCGGTTCTACTTTCTTGGCGGAAACAAACCATACAGGAGAACGCCCCTTTCGTATCCCACACACGAAAAAGCCCCGGCGAAGACGCCGAGGCACAACACCCCACCACACAAACTGGCGAAGACTC
>NZ_JFAN01000069.1:0-1345 GCF_006408855.1 Bifidobacterium sp. UTBIF-68
TTGTACCAGCGTATGTACTCATCGACCAAGGCGAGCACCTCGTTGCGGGTGTGTTCCTCCCACTTCTCGGGGTAGACCGCCTCGGTCTTCATCCTGCCGAAGAATCCCTCCGCGGCCGCGTTGTCCGGCGAACAGCCCTTCGCGCTCATGGAGCGCGTCAGCCCGAAGCGTTCCATGAGCCCGAGCCATCCGGGCCACCGGTAATGGCATCCACGGTCGGAATGCACCAGGGGACGCGCGTTCCCCGGCAGCGTCGAGGCCGCTTTCTCCAGCATCCGGTTGGCCAGCTCCGCGTTGGGGCTGAAGCCGGCGGTGTATGCGACGATCTTGCCATCGAAGCAGTCGATCATCGGCGAGAGGTACACCTTCCCGTCCCTGGCCTTGATCTCGGTGATGTCCGTCAGCCACTTCTCGTTCGGACGCTCGGCCGTGAAGTCCCGGTCGACGAGATTGGCGGGAGCCGGCGTCGTCTCGCCCTCGTAGGAACTATACCTGCGTCGCTTGGGCACGTGCGCCACGAGCCCTTCCTCCGCCATGATCCTGCGGACCGACTTCTCCGATACGCCGGTCTTGAGCACCGCCTTGATCCTGCGGTACCCGTACCTGCCCTTGGAATCGGCGAACGCCCCGGCCACCTCTGCCCTGAGTCCGGCGTACTTGTCAACGCCGAGCCGGGCGTGGTGGTAGTGGTAGCTGCTGGGCGCGATGGCGAGCAAGCATGTCATCGAGCTGAGCGAATACGCCGGCCTCAACCGGTCGATCAACAGGGTCTTCTCCCTGTTCGACAGGCGCCGCAGGTCGGCGCCGGGGTCTTTTTTTACGACCTCCACCACCTCCCGCATCAACGCGTTCTCCAGCTCCAGTTCCTCGACCCTGCGGCGCAAAGCCTCCGCGTCATCATCATCGGCTGCGGACGGCCGGCGGCGGGAGTCCGCGGGCTTATTGCCCTGCGCGGAGTTCCTGTTTTTGGGCTGCAACGCGGCCATGCCGCCCTTGCGGTACGCCCTGACCCAGCCATGCACCGCGCCGACGCTCACGCCGAGCTGTTTGGCGGCCTGCTTCTGCTGCATGCCGCCCAGCACCAGCTCGACTGCCCTTCGCCTGGTCTCCAGTGGGATGATGGGTTTGGCCATATGGCCAGCATACCGGGAATCCATCGCCAGCCAACGCTCCAGACACTGCCTGGTCGGATAACCCAGATGCTCCACCACCTGGGCCGTCGTCATCGGCGTGGTGAAATACAACTCCACCGCACGCTCTCGTTCCTCAAGACTGAACATACGAAAATCCTTCCGTTCGGTCTCCAAGAAAACGTCCGCAGCCCCGAAGGACGCATTTTTGCGTA
>NZ_JFAN01000070.1:0-1331 GCF_006408855.1 Bifidobacterium sp. UTBIF-68
GGCTATTCGCTGTTTGTGGTGGGTCGCGGGGGTTAGGCGGTGACTGCTTTGAGGTCGAGTTTGCCGCAGGTAAGGTAGATCATGGTGGCGAAGTAGTCCATGTTCCTGAATCCGCGTGCTCGTCGTTTGACGTTCTGGATGACGCTGTTGACGCCCTCGAGGACCGCGTTGGTGTACGGGTGGGTGAAGTAGGCCAGGATCTCGTTCCAGTGCCTGCGGATCATGCGGGCGAGGTCCTTCATGGGTTCCAGCCGTGAGTGCATCATCCACGAGCACAGGCGATGCAGGCGCGACCACGCCTCGGCCGGCGTGCGGCTGGTCTCGTAGATGTCCTGCAGGGTCTCGCGCATCTGGCACGCCCGGCCGGTCTTCAGCCGCTGTTTCATGAGAGCGTGTTTGGTCTCCAACTGCAGTTCGCTCAGCCCGGACTCGTTGCGCAGCCACAGGTACTTCGTCCTCTTCAGCAGCCCGTTGGAGCGTCCTTCGGCCTTCCGGACCTTGTCGACGGCCTCGTTGGCGTGCTTGACAACGTGGAACTTGTCGACGATCCGCTCCGCGTTGGGCAGGTATTCGCGGATGCCCTTCCGGAACCCCAGGCTCATGTCGCAGGTGACGAGCCGCACGTATCCGGGCACTCCGTTGTGCGCCGTGAAGTCGTCGACGAACCGCTTCACCGTGGACGAGTCCTTGCCGGCCGTCACGTTGATCACGTCGTGCTCGACGAGGTCGGCGACCACCGTGATGTAGTTGTGCCCCTTGCGGCTGGTCTCGTCGATACCGATGGCCTCCACGCCCGTGTAGTCCTCGAGTCTGCGGGCCTCGTCCACGTAGTGGGCGATGAACCGCCACAGGCGGGTGTCGGTCTCGTCGACCTGCTCGGCGAGCGTGCTGACCGGCAGGTGGCGGGCCATCTCGACCGCCCACGCCTCGAACAGGAGCGTGAACCCGCTGCCCGGCCTCGCCCACGGGACAGGCACGGTCCTCACGCCATGCTCCGGGCATGCCACGCGTGGCACGCCGGCATGGATGAACGCCTTGTACTGGAAGAAGTTCAGATGCCTCCACACGCGCCCGCGCGTGTCATGCACCGGGCACTCGTCCTGCCGGCACCCCGGCTCGGGGCAGCGAAAGCGGGAGCCCGCCTCGAAACCGATCGTGATGTGCAGCTCCTGCCTGCCGTCGTCGCCGTCCCGGAAATCCACGGACTCGACCTTCCAAGGCATCGGAAGCTGGAGCGCGGCTGTGAACAAATGCGAGGTATCCATGCCTCCAACCTACCCGACAGACATCACACCGCACACCAGCCAACCCACTACAAACAGCGAAAGGCC
>NZ_JFAN01000071.1:0-732 GCF_006408855.1 Bifidobacterium sp. UTBIF-68
TTATAGTGTGGTTTCGATGTGGTAGCGGGGGCGGTGTTTGGATTCCATGTAGATTTTGCCGACGTATTCGCCGACGATGCCGAGGGAGAGCATGATGAGTCCGCCGATGAGCCAGATGGAGATCATCATGGACCCCCATCCTGCGATGGCGTGGCCGAACCCGAGGGAGACGAGCACGTACACGAACATGCCGACGGCCACGAGGATGGACAGGAGCCCGGCGCCGGTGACGAAGCTCAACGGTTTCGTGGAGAACGAGGTGATGCCCTGGATCGCGAAGGCGACCATCTTCTTCAGCGGGTATTTGGATTCGCCGGCCTCGCGTTCGCCGCGCTCGTAGTAGACCTTGCCGGTCCGGTAGCCGAGCGTGGGCACGATGCCGCGCAGGAACAGGTTGACCTCGTGGTATTCGCTGAGCGCGTCGAGCGCCTCGCGGCTCATGAGCCGGTAGTCGGCGTGGTCGGGCACGGTTTCGGCGCCCATCCATTCGAACACCTTGTAGAAGGCTTCGGCGGTGGTGCGTTTGAACCACGTGTCCTTCCTGCGCGCGGAGCGCACGCCGTAGACGATCTCGTCGCCGTTGCGGAACCCGTCGATGAACCCGTCTACCGCGTTGACGTCGTCCTGCAGGTCGGCGTCCATGGAGATGGCGGCGTCGCAGCCGTGGGCGCGCGCGGTCATGAGCCCGGCGAGGAGCGCGTTCTGGTGGCCGCGGTTGTGGGAGAGCTTCAC